>CALLPU010000309.1 GCA_938016235.1 uncultured Granulosicoccus sp.
CGTGCTGGTCAATGGGCAACTGTGCTTGCGTGATGGCGAACGCCTGCCTGTGAATGCAGGTGAAGTAGTCAGAGAGTTTGCGTAACCGCGCGACCCACTAGCCCAAATTATTCTCACTTTACAAACAGCTTACGTGGCACATTCGCAAGGCACTCCGGAGCGCCCTGCCCGATGACAATACTTTCGGTGATTTCAAAACCCCAACCATCCATCCACAAGCCTGTCATGAAGTGAAAGGTCATGTTCTCTTGCAATACAGTCTTGTCACCCGGGCGCAGCGACATCGTGCGCTCGCCCCAATCAGGTGGATAAGACAAACCGATGGGATAGCCTGTGCGATTGTCTTTTTCTATACCGTATTTTTTCAGCACATTGAAAAACGCCGTGGCTATATCTTCACATCGATTACCCACCCTCGCCATGGTAAGCCCGGCTTCCATGCCTTCGAGAATGGCTTGTTCAGCATCCAGAAACGTTTTGGTGGGTTGCCCTAAAAACACCGTGCGCGATAACGGACAATGGTATCGATGATAGACACCGGCGATTTCGAAAAACGTGCCTTCACCCGACTGCATGGGTTTATCGTCCCACGTTAAATGCGGCGCGGATGCATCCTCTCCTGATGGTAGCAACGGCACTATCGCCGGGTAATCTCCCCCTGCGCCGATGTTCTCGTCGTAGCGCAAACTGGCATCGTAGATATCTGCGACCAGGTCGCACTTGCGCAGTCCCGGTTCCACCTTGTCTACAATGCGTTGATGCATCTTTTCAACGAACTTTCCGGCCACCCGCATATACTGCAACTCCTGCTCTGACTTCACTGCCCTCTGCCAGTTCACCAGGGCCGTAGCATCGTGAAAACGGGCCTCTGGCAGATGAGCAGTCAAGGCAGCATACGCTGCCGCCGTAAACCAGTAATTGTCCATCTCCACGCCGATGCTTTTCTGACGGTATCCCCAGTCAGCCAGACGCTTGCACAAGTAGTCCATGGGATGCTGGTCTGTGGACTGCACGTACTCATCGGGATATCCGATGATATTGTCGTGCTGCATGAAACAGGTACGCTTGGCGCCGTTTGCATCCTGCCCTCGACCAAACCAGACCGGTTCGCCATCCAGAGCCAGAACCACACACTGATGCACATAGAAGGACCAGCCGTCATAGCCTGTGAGCCAGGCCATATTGGATGGATCAGTGACAATCATCACCTCGAGGTTTTTCGCAGCCATCGCAACGCGTGTGCGGGCAATACGCGCATCAAACTCAGAGCGTTCAAAATGTAAGGTTGGAGCCATGATCGTGCCGCACGTATCCGCTGTGAGTGGGAGGTTGTATGACTTCATAGTGATGGAATTCAGGTCAATTGACAACGCCGACAATTCGATTCAATCTGCCCGCACAGCCAGCCTGCATCGCCACCCTACTTCACAACCGGATTAATCGTATGCTCCGAAACGACCAACTCAGCCAGTGGGATCAGGATCATTTCTTTCATGCCTCGACGCATCTGGGTCAATTTGCTCGCGGCGAAATTCCCAATCGGATAATCACTGGCGGCGAAGGCGTCTATATCACTGACCGTGACGACAACACGTTTCTGGATGCTTTTGCAGGGCTCTATTGTGTCAATGTAGGCTATGGTCGGCATGAAATTTCCGATGCTATCGCGGCACAAGCTAACGAGCTCAGTTACTACCACTCCTACGTAGGGCACGGAACTGAAGCGTCAATCACGCTGGCCAAAATGATTATCGATCGAGCTCCAGAGTCCATGAGCCGTGTGTATTTCGGTCTTTCCGGTTCTGATGCCAACGAAACCAATATCAAACTGGCCTGGTACTACAACAATGTACTCGGGCGTCCCGCCAAGAAAAAAATCATATCGCGTTGGCGCGGTTACCACGGTTCTGGCTTGATTACCGGATCACTGACCGGGCTTGAGTTGTTCCACAAGAAATTCGACCTGCCCCTGAACAACATTTTGCACACCGAAGCTCCCTACTACTACCACCGCGCGGATCGATCGCTGAGTGAGCAGGCGTTCTCGACATATTGTGCCGAAAAACTCGAGGCCATGATTCTTGAAGAAGGGCCCGATACCATTGCAGCATTCATCGGTGAACCGTTACTGGGCACCGGCGGCCTGATACCACCACCAGAAGGCTACTGGGCCGCAATACAAGCCGTATTGAAAGAGTACGACATCATGCTGATTGCCGACGAGGTGGTTACAGGCTTCGGGCGGTTAGGCAGCGCGTTCGGTTCAACGCATTACGCCATGCAACCCGACATCATGACGATCGCCAAGGGCTTGACCTCTGCTTATGCGCCGTTATCAGGCTCCATCGTGTCGGATAAAGTCTGGCAGGTATTGGAAGCCGGTACTGATGAATTCGGGCCGTTCGGTCACGGATGGACATACTCCGCTCATCCCATTTGTGTGGCCGCAGGCGTTGCCAACTTAACGCTGATAGACAAGCTGGATCTTGTCAGTAATGCGAAACACACCGGAGCGTATCTCAATAAGGCCATGAAAGCGGCATTGAGTGATCACCCCAACGTTGGCGATATACGGGGCGACGGTATGCTTTGCGCCGTTGAGCTTGTGGCCAGGAAAGACGAGCCGCGCTTCTTTGATCCTGCACAAAAAACGGCGCCTTCCGTCGTGGCAGCCATGCTTCGTCGCGGGGTAATTGCTCGTGCCATGCCACAAGGCGACATCATCGGGTTTGCTCCTCCGCTGTGTCTGTCCGAATCTGAAGCGGACACCATCGTGGCTGCTACCCAGGCATCCGTAGAAGAAGTACTTGGCAAACGCTCACCTTAGATTCCGGCGCGTCCTGCCTCAGGAAATACTCTGACCGTCCCGGAACAGAGACGGTAAAGTCATAGAAGACTCCCGGCATGAAAGCACCTGTTTGCACCCGGTGTCATTTGACGTCTGGCATACCCATACCGGGCACGCCAGACGTACGCATCCGTTAGTACTGTTGCACTACTTGACCGTGATCGTGATTTTTTCTGACACGATCGGTGGGTTGTGGGGAATGTGCAAACGGTCACCCAGGATAAGCTGCAATGTATGCTCACCGGGTTCCAGCGTCAGTGTTGTCTGGGTCTGGCCACCGCCAAAGTGAATCGGCGGATTCCCCATGGGTTGGCCTTCAGGCGGGAGCGTGTCTTGATTCACCAGCAAATGGTGATGTCCGGTTTTCGGATTGTCCGTGCCTGCAGGTGCGATACCCATGCCCGACAAACCGAAATAAACGGTGAATTCCTGCGGCACTGTGTCACCATCTTTGGGAGAAATGATCGTCACCGTGGCCCCTTCTACTGCTGGTGTTACCGGCAATTCGCTGGCATTCACCATGAGGTTGGCTGTAACCAGCACGGAGCCGACAACACTAGCGGCGATAAACTGCTTCAATCTGAGCATGACACGTGTTTCCCTGTAAGAGTTGATCATTAAGCGTTCGGATTAACAACACTCTACAGACACTTCAGAAGGCTCTTTTATTCCCTGAAAATTAAAAAAAGTTTTTAATCACCAATGCGTACGCCGCTGTACACGCCCAATTGCAGGATTCAACTCGGAGTAATGAACTGAGAAGAAAGAACCATCAGCACGCCGAGCAACGGCATTTCTGCGATACTCGCGCACCGGCCGGAAAGCATGCCAGTTCCGTCTGTTTGCACGGCCGCACCGACGCCTGTACCGACTCTATCCTCAGCAGAATGATTCACTCATGAACACACGACACTTTTACATCAACGGCACCTGGACCTCTCCGACTGCGGGTACCGACCTGGACGTCATCAACCCGTCCACCGAGGAGGTCTGTGCCACCATCTCCCTGGGTGGAGAGGCCGATACCAACGCTGCTGTAGCTGCCGCAAAACAGGCATTTGGCAGCTGGTCACTATCAACGAAAGCCGAACGGCTTGAATTGCTGAACAGTATCCTGGCGGTTTATCAATCTCGATCAACCGACATGGCAGCCACCATCAGCCGTGAAATGGGTGCACCGATATCGATGTCACAGGCTGCACAATCAGGCGCTGGATCCTCGCACATACAGGCTTTCATCAACGCGCTGACTACGTTCGATTTTGATCGAGACTTACGCCCCAATACCCCCAAGGACCGGATTCTATATGAGCCCATCGGTGTATGCGGCCTGATCACCCCCTGGAACTGGCCGATGAACCAGATTGCTTTGAAGGTGGTACCCGCGCTGGCTTCCGGTTGCACCATGGTTCTCAAGCCCTCAGAATTGTCACCACTATCCGGCCTGTTGTTTGCCGACATTCTCCACGAGGCAGGCGTTCCTGCCGGCGTGTTCAATCTGGTCAACGGCAATGGACCCGGCGTCGGCACTCAGCTATCGGGACACCCCGACGTGGCCATGATCTCATTCACCGGTTCGTCACGGGCTGGCATTGCCATTTCCAAGAACGCCGCAGACACACTCAAGAGAGTCTCTCTGGAACTGGGTGGCAAAGGGGCGAACATCGTCTTTGCCGATGCGCCCGATGAGGCTGTTGCTCAAGGCGTGGCACGCTGCTTCAACAACACGGGACAATCCTGCAATGCACCCACGCGTATGCTCGTGGAGCGTTCCCGGTACGACGAGGCAGTGGCACAGGCGAAAGCCCAGGCAGAGAAGACTCAGGTGGATACCGCCTCGAAGGAAGGCACCCATATCGGCCCGCTTGTGAGCAAGGCGCAGTTCGATAAAGTGCAGGGCCTGATCGAACAAGGTATCAATACAGACAAGGCTCGGCTGGTTGCTGGTGGCCTGGGCAGACCCGATGGAATCGATCGTGGCTACTTCGTCAAGCCGACCATCTTTGCCGATTGTCACAATGACATGATCATTATGCGTGAAGAGATTTTCGGACCGGTGCTGTCCATGATGCCATTCGATTCGGAAGATGAGGCTGTAGCCATTGCCAATGACACGAACTATGGCCTGACAAACTACATACAGACCACAGACGGCGAGAAGGCCAACCGGGTTGCCAGGCAGCTGCGTTCCGGTATGGTGGACATGAATGGGCAGGCGCGCTCATCAGGCTCGCCGTTCGGGGGCTACAAGCAATCCGGCAATGGCCGTGAAGGCGGCGAATGGGGATTGGAGGAGTTTCTCGAGGTCAAAGCCGTTGGCGGCTGGTTCCGTAACGACGCGTAGATCAATCGAACGAACAACGGTCAGGCGGTTGGTGCCGCCTGACTCTGTGCTGCCCTGTGACCAGACGGGAACCCGGGTATGTGAACACCCAGCTGATAAACTGGCCTGTCGGCGTTGGTAATGCCGGTTCCCACATCCAGCACTTCGTAAATAATCCGGCTCATCGCCGCCTTGCGAATAACTTCAAACATCTCCGTAGCAGCAGCTTCCAGCCCCGCTTCAATCACATCGCAGGTGAACGTGTCCATCAGGCCATCAAGCCTTCAACACGTCACCGTAAAAGCGGATCTCGGTAGTTCAGATAACACTTCCGGCCCATCATTGCGCAGGATGACAATGTCTTCAAGACGGATACCAAAGCGACCAGGCAGATAGATACCCGGTTCGATAGAGAACACCATACCCTCTTGCAAGCCCGTTGATGATGCAGACGTGATGTAGGGTGGCTCGTGAACTTCAACCCCCATGCCATGACCGGTACGGTGTACGAAATACTCACCATACCCTGCGTCGGTGATGACGGAACGCGCTGCATCATCCACAGTCTGCGCCTTGACGCCAGGCCGGGCTGCGGTCAGGGCCGCCTGCACGGCAGCTTCAACAATGTCATGAATCTCCGCGTAGCCTTCAGGCGCACTGCCCATGATAGCCATGCGCGTGATATCACTGGAATAGCCGCCGAAACCACCGCCAATATCCATGACGACAGCATCGCCTTCACGTAACGGCGTATCACCGGTATGGTGATGCGGATACGCGCCGTTGGCACCGGCCCCTACAATCGTAAACAGCGGCTGCACAGACTGTTCTTTGAAACTGGCGCGAACCACGGTCGCTACATCGTTTTCACTCATACCCGGCTGCATGACCGACCAGGCTGCCTGCATGGCCGTATCCGCCGAGAGGGCGTTCTTTTTGAGCACCGCGAATTCAGACGCATCCTTGCGCATGCGCAATGCACCGACTGTGGACTCTCCAAACTGACGCTGAGCGTCAGGTAGCGCGTCCTGAACCATGCCAGCAAAATCAGCCCGCATGGTTTCATCCAGCACGATACGGCGAGCATCGAGCGCGCCTGCACTCTGCAGTAGCGTGGAGAATGCCGAAGCCGGACCCTCTCCGTCAGACCACGTAAAAAAAGGCAGATCCGTTTGCTGGCGCGCACTGTCAGCTTCCAGCGCAGGCATGAGAAAGCCTGCGAATTGCTGGGTAATACACAACAGTAGCGGACGCTCATCACCATGAGGCCGCACATCGAGCAACCAGGCAAGGTGAGAGCCCGGGCCAAGCGCAATAAAGTCTATTTGTTGCTCGGCCATTGATACCCGTAACTGCTTGAGTCGATGCGTCATGATGGTTGATAGATCTCCCTGGCGCGTTCTTCCGACACCAATTCGTTTTTCAAATCGTATTGTTCAGTAAAAGTGCCGCCCACATCAATAGCCACACGCGGTGTTGTCTGATTCATGTCAGGATCCTGGGCGGTAATGGCGAGCCATCAGAAAGGCCAACGCGCCGGTAACTTTCAATGACTCAGCCAATGCAAGTTTGTCGGCCGTATAGTGACCTGCTTCATGCAGACAATTTAGGGTACCAACAACATCCCCTGCTATGACGATGGGAATATTGATACAACTTTCGCAACCCAGTGACTGGATCAGGGCATAGTCGGAGAATACGTCGGCAATGTCTTCAATGCTGTTAGCCACAAATATTTGATGATTCTGTTGCACATTATCGCTCCAGGTACCGCTCTCCAGTGGTTTTTCGCCACTGGTTGGATACGCATCGGGCCTGTTTGAGTAACTTCTGCGTGCAACAGCGCGTTCACGGTCGATTTCCATCAGCGTGAACAACTTGATGCCGATGGTGTCATCAACCTCTTTCTCTAATGCCACGTACGTGGCATGAGGCTGGTTGGAAGAGGCAATGGCCTTGATCATGGAATCAGTCATGGTTATTGAACAATGAGTCGCGTAGCGCGAGTTCCTCGGCATCAACCACTGGAACCGAGGCTATAAGCTTCTTGTGTAGTCGGCTTGAGGGCGTGTGAACAAGGTGTGCGATCTTCGTCACATTGGCCAGCACCCAGTACCCGCATTCGATCCAGTGAATACACAACATCAGCAGCACATCGGTAAGAGATGCGAGCGAGCCCAATGACGGCGATGTTATGGCCCACTCGACTTGACTGACCGACACACCGGCGGCATCAGCCACGCCTTGCATCGTCATACCCAAGTCTTTGCGTCTGTGCGATCCGCCCCGCCTAGTTCCAGCGGTTTGGTATGCTGGTCGACAGTTTTTTAGCTTGA
Source organism: uncultured Granulosicoccus sp. (assembly GCA_938016235.1). GTDB lineage: Bacteria > Pseudomonadota > Gammaproteobacteria > Granulosicoccales > Granulosicoccaceae > Granulosicoccus. The sequence continues at coordinate 7,508 of CALLPU010000309.1, forward strand.
CCGAAATTATCCGCCGAGCACAAGGCCAAGTCAAATGGTTTTCAGTTTTCGTATTGATCGGCTGAATACGGTACTTTAGAGCGCACTTTGGTCGTGATCACCTGCTGATCAACGAGGTCAGCGCAATACCTGTCACTCAACCTATATCGTCTCATCACTCTAAACGCTGCATGATATTCGGCACAGTCAAAACAGAACACAGCCAAGGGTGCTACCTGGCCCATTCGATGCGCCTTTCCAAAAAGCGCTTGGGCAAAGGCACATTTATCACAGCAAGCATCCAGTCAGAACTGACAGACAACGGTGTAGAGAGCGTGCTTGTCGCTCAGCTGGAAGATGGCGACGTCCATGAAGACACCGCGGCACAGGTCATAGCGAACCCGCTGAAAGGCCAGGGTGTGTCGCTCACCGCTGCCCGCACAGGACGGGTCAACCTGCAGGCTACGGTTGAAGGCTTGTGTCACTTCGACGCACAGACCATCGTCAACGCAAACTCTGTCGACGAAGGCATCACGATTGCGACACTGCCAGAGAATTGCTGGGTTGCACAGGGACGAATGGTGGCCACCATCAAGATCATCCCGTATGCCGTGGAGCAGGCTAAGGTGCATCAGGTTGTGGAAATGCTGATGAACCGGCCGATATCCGTGATGGCCGCCATACCCCACACAGCAGAACTCATTCAAACCCGTTTGAGTGCCGTCAAGGAGAGTGTTCTGGATAAAACCAGCCGTGTCACATCACATCGACTGGTCACCCGGCAGGTCACGTTGACTCACGAACAACGTTGCAACCATGACACTGAAGAGCTACGCGAGCGACTGGCAACGGCTTTGACACGTCAGCCGCACTGGATACTGATTGTTGGCGCGTCGGCGATCAGTGATCGTGGCGATGTTATTCCCAAAGCCATCGTGGCAGCCGGTGGCAGCATCGATCGCTTTGGTATTCCGGTGGATCCCGGTAATCTGGCGTTACTGGCTCATATCGGCAACACCACTATTGTTGGTCTGCCCGGTTGCGCGCGATCACCGCGTTACAACGGCTTTGACATGCTGCTGGACCGACTGGCTTGCAACGTGGCAATCACTCAGACGTGGCTCAATGGGTTGTCAGTGGGAGGGTTACTGACTGAAATAGCCGATCGCCCGGCTCCCCGGATAATTGCTGCTGGCCAACAGCACATCGGTGCGCTCATTCTCGCTGCCGGATCATCCCGACGAGCAGGGTCCATAAACAAGTTGCTGGTGCCCCTGAGCGACAACACGGCCATGGTGACGCGCGTTGCACAAGAGGTATGCCGCAGCAAGGTATCGCAAGTGATTGCCGTAACCGGGCACCAGCACGAGCACGTGGAATCAGCCCTGGAGGCCACGGCAGTTCAATGTGTCCACAATAAGGCCCATCACACCGGGATGGCCAGTTCCGTGGTTATCGGCGTATCGCAGCTGCTGGAACAGGATGCCATCCTGGTTTGCCTGGGTGACATGCCGCACGTCAAGGCAGAGCTCATCGATCAACTCATTGAAGCCTATCGCCAAACACCGGGCAAATCCATATTCCTGCCAGTAGCAGATGAACAGCGTGGCAACCCCGTGCTGTTCAGCAAAGTATTCTTTGACAGCCTGCTCGCCCTCACCGGTGACATTGGCGCACGCAGAATTGTTCAACAGCACCCTCATGAAGTGTTTGAGGTGCCTGTGCAAACAGACAGCATTCTCAAGGACTACGACACACCTGCAGAATTGGCAAGCCTTGAAAAATGGTGATACTGACGTAAGGTATCCGTTGCACTTCGTCCCTGATTACAAGGACATTTCCACGTAGTCGATCTCCATGAAGTCGTCCACTTCCGGCAGCCAGATGGAGTTTACGAATTCGACGTGCTCGGGATGGTTGTTGTAGTCGTCATACGCTTGCTGTGACATGAAGAACATGGTCAGCCCAAAACTGTAAGGGTTCTTCTTGCCTACCTGACGTTGCAGCTTCAGCTCAATCACGTTGGGCAGTTTGCCCAGTGCCTTGGCTCTTTCGAGAAATCTACGCTCCTCAACAGAATCCGGAGCGTGCTTGAGACGAAATACAACAGTATGCTGAATCATGATTTTGCGACATGAAGCACCCGCCTTTTTTGGTGGGCGGGTGCTTCGTTAAAGGAAACTGCTCTTTTGCAAACCACCCGACGCGTGTACCTTTATGACAGGCAACAACACGTCAGGTACCGACTTGTAAAGACGTTAGTAACTCGCCTTGCACTCGGGCGTTTCGCGGCTTGGCAGCCCAATAGCAGCAAAGGATTCGGGATCTATTCCCAGTGTCTGGTTAACGCCTTCAACGACAGCTACCACTTTGGTGGCCAGCGTACCGTCATCCAGTTCTGCTACCTCGGTAACGAAGTTCGTTCCGATTGCCTGACGATTCTCATCTAGCGTGATCATGCCGTTGGGAGCATCCAGTTGCAGTGATGCCAGACCAGCACGAAACTTTGCATGGCCATCGGATAAATCACCATCGATTGCATTCAGTACCTGAATCATGGCTGAGGTTGCATTGTAGTAACCGGTTCCCAGCAGCGACGGTGATGGGAAGCGTTCTTCGGGTGGGAACGCATCCTGATAGGCCTTCACATAAGCCTGCCACTTCTCGTTCTCCCAGGTATCAGCCTGTGGGCCCGATGACGGAACGCCAATCAAGGCCTCCTTCGCCTTGCCCTTGGAGTTCAATACCGTGCCATCGACCATGATGGAACCACCAATCAATTTGGCATCTCCGCCAGCCTGTTGGTATTGATTCAGGAAGTTGACTGCGTCCCCACCACCTAAACCCAGGTAGATGGCATCAACATCATCAGGTAGCGAAGCAATGATCGACGCGAAATCCTTGGTACCCAATGGCACCCAGAGACGCTCCGTGATTTCACCACCAGCCGCACAGAACTCGGTGGCAAAACCCAGCACCTGCGTATAGATGAATGAATAATCCTCGCCCACGGTTGCAACCGTCTTGTAGCCTTTTTCATTGAAGACGTAGTCGCCAAGACCGGCAGACCACTGAGCACCGTCCATGTTGAAGCGGAAGAAATTCTCGGACGGATCAACATAGGTGGTTTCCTGAGCACCGGAAATACCATTGATAAAGGTGACCTGCGGTTGCGTCTTCGAGTAATCCCGAATGGCGATACCTTCTGAACCCGACAACGGCCCAACCACGATATCCACGTTGTCCTGCTCAACCACTTTTTTCGCAGCACGAACGGCGCTGTCCGGGCTGGCATCGGTTGACGCGATGATAATCTCCAGCTCCTTGCCGCCTGCCATGTTATTGGCCTGGCCCAGCGCGGTTTTCAGACCCCGTATGCCATCTTCTCCCAGCACTGTGTACGTCCCTTCCAGCGTTGCCAGCACGCCAACCTTGATGGTATCGGCCACAACAGCTGAACTGGACATGGCAATGACGCTCGCAGCGATTGCCCCTCTTACCCCTATTTTCATTGTTTACTCCTCGTTTTCCAATGGTGACACTGCCATCTTGCCTGACAGTCAAGGTGGTACCACACTCCCCTGCACACTGTATGTCCAGAGTTGTACTTGCGGATGACTGACAGTTTACTGATATACCCGTGAGTCTTTTTAAAGAACCCTATCCGCCACCAATACGGGCTAAAAAACACTATTACAACAATTCTGAGCATCAATCAAACGCCCGGATCACCTCCTGAACTCGACTGATTGCCGCCACATTCGCCATGGCATACTGGATCGATGCGTTATGCCATTCCACATTCATGGTTGAACAGCCATCTTCAGGAATGATCATGGTGTAGCCTTTGTCTGCGCCTGTGCGAGCCGTATGTTCTATCGACATGTTGGTCCACGCGCCGGTTTCGATGATGATGTCTCGACCTTCGGCCTTCATGATCGTCTCCAGGGTAGTTCCCTCGAAAGCACTCATGCGTGTTTTCGTGACAATAAAGTCACCTGGCTGAGCTTCCAGCCCCGCCACCGGCTCGCCTCCCCATGTGCCGCGAACCAGCGCGTTAGCGTCGGTCAAGCCTTCAAACAGAGGTGCATTCAGCGTGATCCCCGGGTGACCCGGCTCACACAGAAACCACACATGGATCACGGGAATTCCTTTGGTTCGGCAAACTTCCGCCAGACGCTTGATATTCTCCACGGCATTCTGCTCTCGGCAGTGCACCGGTGAGCCACTCTCTGCAAAGGCGCCGCCTTCCATGACGACATCGTTCTGCATATCCTGAATGATCAGCGCGCATCGATCAGCGTTCAGTGTCAGCCCTTCTGTCAGCGGCAATTCACTAGGCGCCGTGGTAGCTGTCGCGACGCTGCTCGGCAAAGCCGAAGTGGAACCTACCGACATGAATGGCTCAACTCTTGGGCCTACCCGAGTGTTGATCGCATAGACCGACGTTGATGCGCAGACGAACAGGGTTTTCCAGTCATCGCCACCCCAGTGTAGATTCGCTGCCATCTCGGGTATGGCCACTTTGCCTAACAGCCGCCCGTCCGGGTTATAGACCCATAACCCACCAGGCGCTGTGACCCACACATTGCCACGCGAATCACATTTCATCCCGTCAGGAACACCCGGCTTCAACGGATCGCGAATCCCTGAGGCGAACAGGCGGCCATGAGTGAGAAAACCGTCCGCAGTGACATCGAAAACGCGTATGTTGGCCTGATCGGTATCGTTGATGTACAGCAGTTTCTCATCCGGTGAAAAACACAAACCGTTGGGTTGATTGAACAGGTATTTCTCCACCAGCAGGTCCGGGTCTGTTGCAGCATCGTGGCCGGGTCGTACCCGGAAAACGCCCTGCCAACCCAGTTGACGGGGTCGTTCCACACCGAATCCAGGCATACGTCCGTAGGTTGGATCAGTGAAATACAACGAACCGCAGGAACGCATACACACATCGTTCGGGCTGTTCAGTTCCTTGCCTTCAAAGAAGCTGGCCAGTATCTGACGTGAACCATCGGCCCGCAAACGCACCAGCGAAGACGTGCTGTGCTCGCACACGATCAGATTCAGCTCCTGATCGTAGGTCATGCCATTACCCTTGTTCGATGGCCTGAGTACTTCTGCAACCCCGGCACTATCCCAGCGACGTCGCACATCACCGGGCATATCGGAAAACAGCAGGTAGCGCTCTGTTGGATGCCAGACAGGGCCTTCGGTGAATTCACAACCGCTGGCAATTTGCGATACCGGCGACGCAACATCGATCAGGCCTTCGAAATCACGTTCCATGCTCTGATGTGTCATTGACTACTCCTCCCCTTGAGCGGCAACTACTCCTGTAATAACCCAGCGTGAACCTCTCGGTCGCCAGGCGCGCAAGCGCGTCAAAGGCACTTGCAAATCGAAACGCAAGCCTCCGTCACTGAGGCGCAAACCCATGGATAACACGATACTAAACCGGGAACCAGTTGCGCTTCTGGACGGTTTGCGAAATGGGACCCGGAACCTGCATGTCCAACCTGCCGACAACCTGCTGATGCTCGATCATGGCGGGTTTGTCGTGAACCACCAGCAGGTATTTATAGTTGTTCAGCAACCGCTTGATAGCGCCCTTTTCTGCGCGCTTGGAGCCAGCGTGATTGCCGGTAACCTGAGGCTCCATGAACTGCGTCTGGCGCACCTGGTCCACGATCTGATCCTGAAAATCGTAGATGACATCACCGCATATGCAGGCCAGACCATCAGCGGTCTCGACAACCACATTCATGGAGCCCTCTGTATGCGCGTTAGCTGCTTCACACCACACACCAGGTATCACCTCTTCGGCACCGGT
>CALLPU010000310.1 GCA_938016235.1 uncultured Granulosicoccus sp.
GCCCATGCCGTTTGGATGCCAGAGTCCTAGACTATAGTTTAGTGTGTGACGGGTATTACTGGACGAATTAGGTGCAATCTGTAATTGTTGCGCACCGGTAATGGGGGCGGAGACGTTGTGATGGGGGAGATGTGACCTGAATGGAAGATTTCGAGAGTCAGCCTGAATTCCAGGCCCTGGCGGTGGCAGCGGCCGGGAAGCCCGAGCGCAGCATGGGCGATTCCGTCATACCCGCTGAACCACCTCAGTGGAAAGAGGTGCGGGCGATGGCCCGGGATCTGGCTAAAGCAGCGTCCAATCAGCTTGCTCTTCATGTCTATCTGATACAAGCCGAAACCCACGTGGGCGGGTTTGCAGGTTTTGAACAATCTCTGTCCGCCGTGTGCGATCTGTTCAGTGAGCAGTGGGATTCGATGTATCCGGAGCCCGATCTGGATGACCCGGACGACATGTACTACGCCCGCGTCAACCTCATGAATGAACTGTCCGAGCAGCCGGTATTTCTGGATGCGGTGCACAAACTGCCGTTGGTCAGTGCGCGTGGGATTGGCGAGTTTTCCTGCCGTGACATCGAAATCTCTGCGGGCGTCGTGGCGGGTTCGGAAGAAGATCAGGCACGGTGTCAAGAAGGCCTGATTCGTGGAGCATTCGCCGAATCGGACCCGGACGCGCTGCGGGCTCAATCCGATGCGTTGGCCCGCTTACCGGAATTTTGCAATCAGATTGAAGCCCTGTTCGTTGAAAAAACCGGTCAGCACGGTGTGCTGTCACTGGACCGGTTGAGGGGGAGGCTGGAAGCCTGTCGAACGCGCTTCAATGAATACGCTCAGGATCACCTGTCCTCTTCGGATGTGGAAGAACAGAGTAACGATGTTGCCGACACGACTACAGCCGAGGTAGCCGATGCCGATAAATCGAGGCCTGCCAAAGCCAGTTCGCTGGCTGATCAGCACATGGTGTTGAGCTCCTTCGATGCCATTCTGGGATATTACGAAACGTATGAACCGTCCAGCCCGGTTCGAGTACTTACCTTTCGTGCACGCAGTTTTGTTAATCAGTCGTTTTTTGAGATATTACAAACCCTGGCCCCCGATCATCGCGATAATCTACCGGCCATGCTGGCGGCGTTGCAAAAGCAACCCCTTGCATCGTTGCTCAGTGATAGCTACGCCCGATTTCTCAACGGTGAGGCGGTTCCCTCTGTGACCGAATCCAGCGACATGGAGCCAGGTTCGGGTAATAGTCACGCTCCTGTTGTGATTGGTTCACGCGATGAGGTGCTGGAAGTACTGCAGGATATTGAGACTTATTTCATAACGAAGGAGCCGGCAAGCCCGATTCCACTGATTATTGCGGACATCAGAAAACTGGTATCCAAGCGTTTTGTGGAGTTGATGGCAGAGTTCAGCCGATTGTTGCCACAGACGGCAGGTGAATCCGAGGAAGGGTCGTAGCGTCTGGTTTTGCCGGGATTTTGTAGTTACGTGAAGTAGGCATATTAAGTAAACACCATTTCGGTGAGTAACTGGCCGACGCAGAAGCTTTGCCGAGTACTTTTTGAGTAGTAGAACCTGAAGGGAGATAGTGATGGCCAGTGGTCAGAAATTCATAGCTCGTAACCGTGCGCCGCGAGTACAAATCGATTATGACGTTGAGTTGTATGGAGCGGAAAAGAAAGTACAGCTTCCATTTGTCATGGGTGTCATGTCTGACTTGTCGGGCAATGCCGGCGATGCGAAGGCCAGTATGGACGATCGGAAGTTTTCGGAAATTGATGTCGATAACTTTGATGACTATCTGAAGTCGACGAAACCCAAAGTGTCCTTGAGTGTGCCGAATACCCTGACCGGTGAAGGCGAGATGAGCGTGGAGCTCTCTTTCGACAGCATGGACGACTTCAGTCCAGCTGCCATTGCGGGCAAAGTGGATTCGTTGAGCAAGCTACTGAATGCCCGTAACGAACTGTCTAACCTGAAGACCTACATGGACGGCAAGGCCGGTGCCGAGGATCTGATACAGAACCTGTTGGCAGATCCCGAACTCATGGCCAGTCTGGCGGCAGCTCCCAAGCCCGAAGACGAAGCTGATAACCCTGAAGCGTCCTGATAGGAGATAGAGATCATGGCTGAGAAAGAAGCAGATGTCGCACAGGCAGAAGGTGCGGTAGAAGAGAGCGACGATTTTTCCTCGCTCCTGGAAAAGAATTTCAAACCACGAAGCCCGGAGGCCAGTTCCGCTGTCTCCAACGCGGTCAGCACGCTTGCGCAGCAGGCCCTGGCTGATACCGCGCTGATATCCGACGATGCCCGTTCCACGATCGAGTCCATCATCGCGCAGATCGACCAGAAGCTGACCGAGCAGGTCAATCTGATCATGCATCATGAAGAGTTCACCAAGCTCGAAGGTGCCTGGCGTGGTCTGCACCATCTGGTGAACAACACCGAAACTGATGAGATGCTGAAAATCCGGGTGATGAACATCTCCAAAAAGGATTTGGGCAAGACCTTGCGCAAATTCAAAGGAGCCGCCTGGGATCAATCGCCAATCTTCAAAAAACTTTACGAAGAAGAATTCGGTCAGTTCGGTGGCGAGCCTTACGGCTGTCTAGTCGGTGACTATCACTTCAACCAATCGGCCCCGGATGTTGAACTGCTAGGTGAGATGGCCAAAGTGGCTGCTGCCGCGCATGCTCCGTTCATTACCGGCGCTGACCCGTCGCTAATGCAATTCGACAGCTGGCAGGAACTGGCAAACCCG
>CALLPU010000311.1 GCA_938016235.1 uncultured Granulosicoccus sp.
GGCAATCAGCAATGCCGGAAATGCAAAGACCAGATCGTTTCCACGCATGATCAATTCATCCACCCACGACTGCCTTCGTGCCGCCGCCAGCAACCCCAGTGGAACACCGACGCCCATGCCGATACCCACGGCAACCAACGCTACGGCTATCGAAGTACGCGCACCTACCATCAGCATGGACAGAATATCCCTGCCCAGATGATCCGTACCCAGAAGATGCTCTACAGAGGGGGTCTGAAGCTTGTTTCGAATATCCAGCGTTGCCACATCGAACGGCGTCCAGACATAGCTGAGCAATGCCGCACACAGAACCAGCAAGACGAGGAAGAATCCGGGTAGAACACTGCGCAACTTCATAGGCGCTGACGCAAACGTGGGTCTACCCAGGCATACGCAAGGTCTACCATGAACGTTACGACTACCACAGCGAACACCAGCAACATCACGACACTTTCAACAACAATGAGATCACGCTGTGCGATGCTCTGGAAGATCAGCCGGCCAAGGCCCGGCAGAAAAAAAACGTTCTCGATGATGATGGCGCCGGCGATCAGAAACGAGAACTGCAAACCGATAATGGTTAATACCGGAATCATGGCATTGCGCAATGCATGACGTAACAGTCCCTGGCGCCGGCTCAGTCCTTTGGCTCGCGCAGTGCGCATGTAGTCTTCACTTAGCACGTCGAGCAAGCTTGAGCGCATGACGCGCGTCAGTATGGCAGCCTGAGGCAAAGCCAGCGCCACGGCCGGCAGCGTTAGCGATTTCATGGCAGCAAACGCCCCTGAGTCCCACCCTGCAAAGCCACCTGCAGAAAACCAGCCCAGATTGATTGCAAACAACAACACCAGCAACAGTGCGAACCAGAAGTTGGGTATGGCGATACCCAGCTGCGTCAGCCCCATCACAGTGGTGTCCGCAGCACCGCCGCGCCGACTGGCAGCCCAGATACCGGCGGGGAACGCGATAAGCGTAGACAGCGCCAGGGCATACAACGCTAACGGCAATGAAATCCACAGGCGATCAGCCACCATGCCGGCAACCGGTGTGCGATAGGTATACGACTGACCAAAATCGCCGTGCACCATCCCTGTTACCCAACTCAGATAACGGGCAGGCTTTGATTGATCCAGACCCAGCTCTTTGCGCAGCGCGGCTACCGTATCCGGCTGAGCATTCATGCCCAGCATGTAGGATGCTGGATCGCCCGGCACCACTTCAATGACCACGAATACTACAAGGCTTGCGACAAACAACGTGGCCAGCAGAGAGGCCAGCCGCTTGAGCATATAGCGCAACATGTTCAGCTGTGTAAAAGCAGGCAGCTAAGGCTGCTGGTTAGCCAGGCTGTACGCACTTGCGAAGCCTTAACCCTGCTCAAGGCAGGCTGCCGGATCACGACAGCCATTGGCCTGTATCCATTGGATGAGTAGCATGGGGAATTGTGAGGCTGACAGTCTGAACACCGGCACCCCACGGTGTCCAGACTGCACACAAGCGTTACGGGCCTAGTCTTCCCAGTACACTGCCGTCAGATCATTCGCCTGTGTTGGTGAATTCTCCCACAAGCCTTTAATCTTGCTGTTGGCAACACCGGTCTTGGCCAGCTGGAACAGATAACCATTCACATAGTCATCAGAGATGATCTGCTGCGCCTGCTGCAACATGCTGGTGCGTTTGTCCTGATCCGTTTCTTCACTGAAATCAGACATCAACGCCTGCAGTTCTGCGTTGTCATACTGGAAGTAGTAGTCCGGGTTCGCGTAAATACCAATGTCCATGGGTTCTGTGTGGGACACAATGGTCAGGTTAAAGTCTTTGCCCTTGAAGACCTGTTCCAACCACTGCGCCCACTCAAGGTTCTCAATCTCGGCCGTGATACCTACGTCACGCAGCTGTGCAGCGATGATTTCACCGCCGCGTCGCGCATAGGCCGGAGGCGGCAGTTTCAAAGAGACGGTCAGGCCTCCTTCGTGTCCAGCTTCCTTCAGCAGCGCACGGGCTTTGTCCGGATCGTAGGCAGACTGAGCAGTGAGATCGACATACGCCGGATTGTGAGGCGCGAAGTGCGTGCCAATCGGCGTGCCATAACCAAACATGGCACCGTCAATGATTTCATCCCGGTTGATGGCATGCGCCAGCGCTTGTCGAACGCGCACATCATCAAACGGGGCCTGAGCATTGTTGGTGGACAGAATGGTTTCACCTTCAGTGGAACCGAGCACAACGGAATAGCGTGGATCAGCATCCAGTTGTGGCAGATTCTCCGGTGCCGGGTAGTTTGGAAAGGCATCCAGGTCACCGGCTAAAATAGCCGAATACGCAGCGGTGGGTTCACTGATGAATTTGAAGGTGGCTCTTTCAAGTTTGGCGGGCTCACCCCAATAGGATTCGTTGCGAACGAGCTCTATTCGATCTCCCTGTACCCATTTGTCGAACGTGAAAGGACCGGTACCGATCGGCTGAGTGGCGGTGTTCTCTGCAGTTGCACTATCAAGCACAATGGCATCACCCCAGGCCAGGTTGAACAAGAGACTACCGTCTGCCTGTTTCAGATTCACTGCAACGGTAGTGTCATCAATCACTTCCACACTCTCGATATTGGCGAACAGCCCCTTCTGCGCATTGGTGGATTCTTCGGCCATGGCTCGATCAATCGAGAACTTCACATCATCTGCCGCGAACTCGGCACCGTCATGAAAACTGACGCCTGACTGCAGCGTGAAAACATAGCGCGCACCATCATTTTCGATTTCCCAGCT
>CALLPU010000312.1 GCA_938016235.1 uncultured Granulosicoccus sp.
CTATGAGTTGAACGGTTCTTCCAGTGTTGAGTTCAGACCATCGGGCTTTCAGGCGACCCTTCACTTGCCTGTTGCAACGCTGGACAAGTCCTCGATAGTGGATGCACCAATTACCGTTTCTGATGATAGTGAGCCAGTAGCGGTGCTAGATAGTGCCAAAAACGGTGTGGTGCTGATTCTGGAAGATAACTTCATGATCGCTACTGATATGGTGGCAGAGCTGGAGGAGATTGGATTTACCGCCCTGGAAGTGTGTGCATCTGCTGAGATCGCTCTCGAATTTCTCGAATCTGCAACTCCCAGTATGGCGCTGCTGGATATCAACCTGGGGCAAGGCAGAACGAGTGAAGATGTGGCAACAGAGTTGGTAGGTCGTGGCGTTCCTTTTGCTTTTGTGACAGGCTATGGCGATACGCTATCCATGCCCCCGCACTTGTCCAATATACCAGCGCTGACCAAACCCGTGTCTCAAACCGTGCTTCGAGAGTGTGTAACGCGGTTGATCGGTTCAATCGAATGACCGGAAATGTAGAGGCAAGGGATTGTCTCCTGGCTCAAGACGGTGACTATCAGAGCGAGTCAGTTCTTCGTGACCATTCAAGTGCAAAAGAAGTGAGAGTTCAAGCCTTGAGTCCTGAGTACAATCGCGTTACCTTTTCAGGGATGCCGGATATACGGCTGCGCAGGTAACCGGAGCGTGCTGGAACTAACGAACCCACCTACAGGTTTTATCGAAAATCCGTATCCGCACTACCGGCAGCTCGTCAACGAGTCTCCGTTGCTGTTGCAAGCGGATGGCAGTTTTCTTGTATCCAGCTACGAAGCGCTGAATACCATCTACAAGGACACGAGGCGTTTTTCATCGGACAAGAAAACAGTGTTCAAGCCGCGCTTCGGAGACTCGCCCCTGTTTGAGCATCACACCACATCGCTGGTGTTCAATGACCCGCCGCTGCATACCCGCGTGAGAAAAATAATGGTTGGTGCGATGACGCCCAAAGCCATTGCCGGCATGGAATCAGGGTTAGTGACAATGGTGGATAAGCTGCTTGATGAATTACCGAGCCATCGTGTAGGTAATGAGGTTGATGTTGTTGCTCACTACGCCTCCCGGATTCCGCTGAATGTCATTGGCAACCTGTTCGACATGCCCATGGACGAGCGTGGTCCCTTACGCGACTGGTCCTTGGCCATTCTGGGCGCTCTGGAGCCTGCTATTTCTGAACAGCAGCAAAGGCAGGGCGATGATGCCGTGAGCGCTTTCTGCGATTACCTGACAAAACTGGTAGCTGATCGTCGCAAGCATCCGGGTAATCCTGAAACCGATGTATTGACACGGTTGATACACACTGACGGTGAGAAGCTGAGTCAGACTGAGTTGCTGCAAAACTGCATATTTACATTGAACGCTGGACACGAAACAACCACGAACCTGATAGCCAATGCCCTGAACTCCCTGGACGAACATCCGGAACAAAAGCAACTGTTGCTGGAACAGGACGGTGTTATCACTACGGCCATTGACGAATTCCTGCGCTTCGAAAGTCCCAATCAGTTGGGCAACCGATTGACCACTGAAGCGGTTTCACTACTGGGGCATACCATCCCGGCGGATACGAATCTTCATCTGATGATTGGTGCGGCAAACAGGGATAGTGAGGCGTTTTCAGATGGTGATGTTCTCAATCTGGCCAGGTCGCCGAACCGACATCTGGCTTTTGCGGGAGGCCCGCATTCCTGCCTGGGGTTGAGTCTGGCGCGAATGGAAGGGCGTGTTGCCATCGGTAGGTTTCTACAACGCTATCCGGATTTCAAGGTCACCCGCAAGCTGCGCTCGCCGCGGTTACGATTCCGGGGCTTTAACCGGCTGCAAGTATCACTAGTCTGAAGTACTCGATGTACCTAGGTGGTCTTTGGTCCCGGCAGTTTGCGTATTCGCGTGCTCGTCAGTCAGTCTGAAAGGACACCCGATTCAATCCAGCTGACACACTGATTCAGGCTCATCCAGTCCGAGCGTATCCACATAATGATGGGGGTGCAGGAATTTTGGCATGGGTGCTACTGCGATGACCGCATCAGCGGTGGTCAACAGGATGGGTTGTCTTAACTGATGGTTCCAGCGCCTGACAGATCCGCGTGTGCCCTTGTACAGGTCAACTTGTGCGTCGGGGTGTTCCATTATTGACTTGACAGACAGCGACTCTGTTCCCGTACCGATGGTATTAAGACTGTTCGTGATCAGTTTTATAGCGCTCCAAGTGGCAAATTCCGCATCACTCATGGCTTCAGAAGCCGGCAGTTGCGTCTGGCTATCGAATACGCGGTAGCGTTCATTCAGTTGCGGGGCGCCGTAACGCTCAAGCGTACGGTGCCAGCCGCGGGGAACCAGACCCACGTCCCCGACGACTGGCCGTGCCCGTCTTGTTCGGTACTGGATATAGCGTCCGAAGTCACGGGCGGTATCGACAACAGCCACCACGTCGTACGAGGCTCCACCGGTGATGAATTCAGGCTTGTTGTTGTCGCGATCATCCGGGTGGTGAGAGAGGGTAAACTCTCTTACGTCCGATACATCGGCGCCGAATTTCAGCAGGCTGTTGTTTAACGTTTCCGCCCGGGCATGATCCACTTCACTGGGGCCATGAATGACAAGCACCTTGCGCCAGTTGCTGTAGATGAGAAATTGCACCAGAGCATCGAAATACATTCGGTCTGAGGGGATCGTGTGGTAGAGCGTCTCCATACACAGGCTGTCACGCAAGTGAGGGCTGGTATGTCGCACGTTGACGGTGATCAATCCCAGCTGATTCAGAATGTGGGTCAATTCGATGAAGGTATCTTCCGGTGTATCCACGATAACCAGGCTATCAGGATGAAGACCTTTGAGTTGTGAGTGATAGTTGGCGGATGCATCCAGGTTTATGGCGCGAAGAACTGGTGTGATATTGAACACCGAGAAGCTGGTACTGGACTCATGCAGTGCAAGCTCTGCGGCCCGGTGAACCGGCCTGTCAATTTGAGTCTGGATGCCAGCGAAGCTTTGACCGCGTACAGGCTGTTCCTGGTCGGATGCAGTGATGATGGCAATGTGGAATTCTGCGCCGTGAGCGTTCAAACTCATGGCGGCCAGCACACACAGGATGAGTAGTGCTCTCACTATTCGAATACCTCGATAGCATGAGGTATCAGACCTGCCTGCCGGGTGACTCTGGGTCTTCTTGATTCGATATCAATAATAGTGAAGTCGTCTGATAATCCATTCAGAACAATGAGAGACTGGTTGTCCGGAGACAGGCCGAGTCCCCAGGCTCTACGGCCAACAAGAATATATTTCTCGATCTCTAGCGTCTCAATATTAACAAACGCGACGTGATTGGCTGAACCTAGTGCAACGAAGGCCAGTGTCCCGGTGTGATCGAAAAGAATATCAACGGGCGTCATCTGCTCACTGCGAAATCCCTTGGGAGCAAAGATAACCTCGTCTGTTTTCGCATACGTGTCGGTGGAGAAAATCTCGACTCTACTACCCATTTCGGATGATACCCAGAGTCTGTCTCCAAGAAGGGCAACGCGACGCGGTCTTAGATGGGTGATGATGGTCGCGGTTTGCGTATAGGTTGCAGCGTCAAAGACGTGGACCAACCCCGCATTTTCTGACGCCACAAAAATTCGTGTGCCATCAGCGGTTACGGCAATCCCATCAGGTTCGAGCCCGGTGGGTAGTTCTGCCAGGACTTCACCAGTACGCAGATCAAGCACGGTTGCCTGGGCTTCACCTTCATTGGTAATGAATAGCCGGTGGCTGGCGCGGTGAATGGCCAGCGTCATCGCCCCCCTCATGTTGTCAAAGGTTTGCTCAACCACTTGGGTCTGGATATTCAGCCGGATAACCTTGTTGTCATCGGAGCAGGCTATCAGGAGCTGATTGCTTTCCAGTCCCTTGACCATACCTCGGGGGCGGTTGCAGATGGGCTGGACATGAACGGCTTTCCCATCGTAATCAATCGACACCAGATCACCAGATCTTTCGTTGGTGATATAGGCTTCGAACGCGTAAGCCTGTGAGAACAACATCATTGCCAGGCAGGCAGTCAATCCGGCTTGGACACCGTGCAGTTTTCGAGAATAAACCATCAATGGTAACGTTCAAGCTCTTGTTAGGGCCGGAAAAACAACCGTCTGGGTGGGCGAGCGAGCGGCAGAGCTTTCTTTATGGCACAACCGGGAGAAATATGGAACAGTGACCGCGCATGCTGCGGGGTCTTCTGGTTGGGGCGAATGCACTATCTGACTGAATACCTATCTCGGTTATCCGTGCGGGAGGGCTGCCCTACACCCTGCGCAGAATAATTCCGAATCGTGCTGGCCTCGTGGGCGTCATTTCTTTCGTGCCTTTCGTGAGGCCTTGCGCTGTTTTTTGCGCTTCTTCTTATCCTCGGCAGACAGTGCCTTCGGCGGTTTGACCGGTAGTGGGCCTTCGTTGATACCAAAGCCGAATGGGTCTAATGGTCCTTCGGAAAAAGGGTTGACCCGGTCTTCAAGCTGGCCGAGCGGGTTTTTGTCACCGGTGAAGATGGATTTTGCCAACCCGAATTTGCCGCTGTCATTCAGCGCATCACGTAGTTTGTTTTTTGCGGTCCGGTTAAGTTTTTCCAGGTGCATGTCGGCATGGCGCATCCCGTATTCGCGTTTGAGAAATCGAAAAAACGCGGCACCGTCGTTGATAATGGCATCAGCTCCAGATGCGTTAATCATGACTTTTCGGGGAACCAGTTCGTACAGCACTTCCTCAAGATCGGCCGGTAGGAAGGTTGCCACGGTCGTTTCAAGATAATTAAACGCCAAGTCTGAGATCAGTGAAAACGACGCTCCGGCGTCCTTGCACGCTTTGAACTCGGGTGATTGCCTGTACGTTGCTTCAATTTCATCCATCAAGACGCGAAAACGTTCGTCAGCATCTGTGAAATCGGA
>CALLPU010000313.1 GCA_938016235.1 uncultured Granulosicoccus sp.
ACCACTCGGCGCGTCGTGCTTCGGGCATTCTCAAGCACACGGTCAAAAGCAGACATAGGAATCAGGGCTCTCGCGGGATTACGCTGATGATAAGGCAATCAGTGTCGCAGCGTTGGACGCCAGTGAGTTAGTAGTGGTTAAGCCATGAGTGAAGCGGAGTCACTGAGTTCTGGATACAGGCTCGACCGTTCGCGCTTTTTCGGTTTGGCTAGAGTGCGGCGGCATTCGGAAAGAACAACGTTTGCCCGTCTATCTGATAGCGTGCAATTGCCGATTGGCCATCAGGTCCTGTCAGCCAGTCGATAAACTGCTGGCCTGCCGTGGCGTTGACATTGCCATGTTTTTTGGCATCAACCAGTATGACGCCATACTGGTTGAACAGTCGCGAGTCACCTTCCACCACGATGTCATGGTTTCCCTTGTTACCAAAGGCGATCCAGGTGGCCCGATCCGTCATCACATACCCGTTCATGCCCAGGCCCACGTTGAGTGTTGCCCCCATACCCGAACCAGTTTCGCGATACCACTGACCCGAGTACGCTTGTACGTCAATGCCTGCGGTATCCCACAGTTGTAATTCTGCCTTGTGAGTGCCTGAATCATCACCGCGAGAGGCAAAGATGGCTTGCGACTCGGCTATTGCCTTGAACGCAGTCAGTACGTTGGTTTCACCGCGAATACCGGCAGGGTCATCGGTTGGACCCACGATGACAAAATCGTTGTACATCACGTCCAGTCGTTCAACACCATAGCCATCTTCGACAAACTGCTCTTCCGCTGCTTTGGCGTGAACGAGGAGCACATCGCCATCACCATTGGCAGCGTTTCTGATGGCCTGGCCAGTGCCCACAGCCACTACCCGTACCTCGACGCCAGATGCGGCGGTGAATTGCGGCAAGATGGCATCCAGCAGCCCGGAATTCTGCGTGGACGTTGTGGACTGAACCACAATAAAGGGCCTGTCAGCAGCAATGGCTGCGAACGCCGACAGGGCGAACGCCACAAGTGCAAGCGTGAGTCTGGACGGGAACGGCATGTGAGCAATATTTTTCGGAAAACGATCGAGTGACGAAAGTAGCACAGGAAAAAAGCAGAAAACAACACGCGTCGGGAGTCTGCGCGGCCCGGCCGAATCCTCGACGCAAGGATTTGGACTGGGCGTCAGCGTGGCTCAATGAATAATCCGGGCAAGAGGCCACAGTGGTGATTGCGTAAATTCTCTGCAGCTGATGTGCTGCGCAGACTTGAACGCCTTCATGGCTTTTGTTAGCGTTGCGCGCTCTTTCGCTCGGAGTGTGACCCATGTCTGACTGGCAACTGGCGCAGCTCAATATTGCTCAATTGAAGGCGCCCATCGATTCTCCAGAGCTGGCCGATTTTGTGGCCAATCTCAATCGCATCAACACGCTGGCTGAACAATCGGCAGGCTTTATCTGGCGATTGATCGATGATGTCAGTGGTGGTGATGCGATGGATCAGCCCTTTGGTGATGACATGATCGTGAACATGTCCGTCTGGGCGTCGGTGGAATCCCTGCATGACTACGTCTATAAAACCGCCCATGCAGAGATCATGAGCAGGAGACGTGAATGGTTCAACCGCATTCAGAGTGTCTATGCGGTGTTGTGGTGGGTGCCCTTCGGTCATCAACCCGACTTGCATGAAGCCCATCAGAGGCTAAGTCTGATTCAAAAAGATGGCCCGGGTCCGAACGCCTTTACGTTCAAGCAGGTTCAAGACAAGCCGTCGGGTTGAAAGATATAAACTGGCGCGTCGTTACCGGTTGATTCGCGTTGGCGGATGTAGTGGTGTTATGGGTCAGGCTGCTGAAGCCAGTCCCTTGTCTGGATGCAGGCTGTTCGGGCTATGGGTTTCCGAAGAACTCCAGCAGTTGATCCATGACGATATCGGGATGTTGCTCTGCCAGATAATGACCACCAGGAAGCGCGCCACCGGTGACGTGTCGCGCTCTGAGTCGCCACAACGCTAGCGGATCGAAACAGCGCTCTATAACACCCTGCTTACCCCACAGTACCAGCAGAGGGCATTCAATCTGTCGCCCCAACGTGTCATCGGCGTCGTCGTGTTCGATATCGATAGACGCAGCGGCTCTGTAGTCTTCGCAAGCGGCGTGAACGGTATCCGGATTCCGAAACGCCAGGCGATAGGCTTCCAGTGCCCGGGGATCGAATACATTCAGCCCCGTACCACCGAGCCCGCATTTATGATTCAGGTAGGCGTCTGTATCAGCCAGAATCATCCGCTCGGGAAACGGCGCCGGTTGAATCAGAAAGTACCAGTGCCAATAGGCGCGTGCGAAGGCATCGGATACGTTGGCGTACATTTCCCGTGTGGGCGCGATATCCAGCACGGCAATACGTTCAACGCATTCGGGATGGTCCACCGCCAGACGATGCGCAACACGGCCGCCCCGATCGTGACCCGCCACATTGAATGAGGCGTGTCCCAGTTGTTTCATCACCGCCAGCATGTCGTTGGCCATGGCACGCTTGCTGTACGGCGTATGATGCGAGTCTGTTTTCGGTTTGTCAGAATGCCCGTAGCCGGTAAGATCCGCCGCAACGACGGTGAAATGCTGGGCCAGTGCCGGCGCTACCTTGTGCCACATGACATGAGTTTGAGGGTAGCCGTGCAACAGCAGCAAGGCTGGTCCGCTACCGCCTTGAACTCCGGTAATAGCGTACTGACCAACGTTCACCGAAAAGTCGGAGAATCCTGGAAACATCATTAGCCGTGCCTATCGCGCTTTCGCACAGTGGTGCAGAAGGCTCAGGCTACCGCACCCTGGCGCGACTTGCGATCTTCGATGATCAGGTCGGCAGCACGCTCAGCAATCATGATGGTGGGTGCATTGGTATTACCCGACACAATTTCGGGCATGATCGACGCATCCACAACACGTAGCCCGGTAACCCCGTTTACTCTCAGTCTTGGGTCGAGTACCGCCTGCTTGTCTGCACCCATCCGGCAGGTGCTGGTGGGGTGATAAATGGTGTTGGCGATGCTACGGGCCTGATCCAGCAGCTCGTCATCGGTGATGGCTTTCGGGTCGGGTAAAAGCTCTTCGGCGATGTGATCTTTCATGGCGTTCGATTCCATGATGCGCCGTGTGAAGCGCACAGATTCAATCGCGGTTTGGCAATCAAGATCGGTGGAGAGGTAGTTCGGCACGATAGACGGGTGTTGATTGGCATCAGGCGAGGTGATGTGTATCGATCCTCGGCTTTCCGGACGCAACTGACAAACCGATGCGGTTATGGCTGAAAACGGGTGTAGCCCTTCGCCAGGGGAGTCTGCCGAGAGTGGTTGGAAATGATACTGAATGTCGGGACGTTCGTTCGACAGGCGTGTGCGTGAAAAGGCGTACACCTGGCTGGCCGCCATGCTCAACGGGCCACTTCTGTTGAGGATGTATTCGATTCCAGCTCGGGCTTTCTGCAGTGGGTTGGACAGCTCGTCATTGAGCGTGACGGGTTTACGAGTCTTGTAGACCGCTCTGATTTGCAGATGATCCTGCAGGTTCTCGCCCACTTCAGGCGAGTCTGCCACCACCTCTATCCCGTGTGATTGCAGCAATGCACCGGGGCCGACACCTGAGACCTGCAGAATCTGTGGTGATCCGATGGCACCTGCGGACAAGATGATTTCCTCTCTGGCACCCAGTGTCATGGGTTTACCTTGACGCTCAATGTGAACCTGTGTCGCTCGGCCGTCGGTGAAGCCAATTTTTTTCACCATGGCGTGTGTGATGATGTGCAGGTTAGGGCGCGACCGGGCTTGCTTGAGGTAGGCAACTGCGCTGCTGCAACGCCGGCCTTTGCTGGCCGTCAGCTGGAAATAGCCCACGCCCTCCTGGTTTTCGCCGTTGATATCATCGTTCATCGGGGTGCCAAGCTCAGCCACACCCCGGATGAAATCATCGCAGATAGGGCGCTTGAAGCTCATGTCGCTCACTTGCAGCGGGCCGTCAACACCGTGATAGTCGTCCTCACCGCGAGATTGATTTTCAGCGCGTTTGAAATAGGGGAGCACGCTGTTGTAATCCCAACCGCTGCAGCCGAGTTCTGCCCAGCGGTCATAATCCTGACGCTGACCGCGCACATACAGCAGCCCATTAATGGAGCTGGATCCACCTAGTACCTTGCCGCGCGGCCATTTCAGAGAGCGACCATTAAGACCTGGATCTGTTTCCGTGACGTAGCACCAATCGGTGTTGGGATTGTGGATAGTCTTGAAATAGCCTACCGGCACGTGAATCCACGGGTTCCAATCGCGCCCGCCTGCCTCCAGTAGCGCCACGCTTGTTGTACCATCGGCACTGAGGCGGTTGGCCAGAACGCACCCGGCTGAGCCGGCTCCAATAACTACATAATCAAAGTAATCCGACATTGTGAGTTGGCACCGGCCTCGAAAAAAGTAAGTCTGACTACCGATAATGGTACTGGAAATCTCATTTTCGATATACCTTTGGGTGTCTGACTTTCTTCCGACATGGACAGGACGGCACTGAAAAGGCTCATGAGTGACGAAAACGAGACTGAAAATCGCAGTTCCAAAGGGTCCACGGTTACTCGCGTGCTGGATATTCTGGATGCGGTTGCGGATGCGGACCGGCCGCTGAGCCCAACAGAAATAGCCGACCAGTTGGCAATTCCCAAGGCCAGCGTCCATCGCCTGTGTTCCTCACTCGAAGAGCACGGATATCTGCAAACGCGGCTGAATGGCCGAGGTCTGCAGGCGGGCAACCGACTCAACCGGCTGGCGATGGGCGTGCTGGCGGCTGCGCCCTTTCAGGCACAGCGACGCGCCATACTGTCCACGTTGTCTCAGGATATCGGTGAGACCTGCAACATTGCCGTGCCCGACGGAGCCGAGATGATCTATTTCGATCGTGCGGAGACGCACTGGCCCGTGCGCGTCAATCTACAGGTGGGCAGCCGGGTGCCAGCCTGTGCCACTGCCGGTGGCAAGATGTACCTCAGCTCGTTGTCTGATGCGCGGCGCGAACGAGTTATCAGAAATACGCGGCTGAAGCGCTATACCGCGAAGACGCTGGTTAGCCACAGTGCGCTGGCCGAAGAACTCAAGCTGA
>CALLPU010000314.1 GCA_938016235.1 uncultured Granulosicoccus sp.
TTGGGGTAAATGGTGAGCCTCGGAACTTTACGATCCACCTCACCTGTCAGGGGATCGAAAAAACTCAACGACTCTATTTCGTCATCGAACAACTCCACCCGTATCGCTTCCTTGTCGGAGTCCGCTGGATAGATGTCGATGATCTCACCGCGTACCCGGTAGGTTCCTCGCTTTAATTCCATGTCATTGCGGTTGTACTGCAATTCAGCCAGACGACGTAGCACATCTCTCTGATTGACCGTTTCGCCACGCTTCAAGTGCAGAACCATCTTGTGATATTGCTGCGGATCACCCAGTCCGTAGATGGATGACACGGTGGCAACAATAATGGTGTCACGTCTTTCGAACAGCGCTTTCGTTGCCGACAGACGCATCTGTTCTATGTGTTCATTGATCGAGGAATCCTTCTCAATGAACAAGTCACTGGATGGTACGTACGCTTCCGGCTGATAGTAATCGTAGTAAGAGACGAAATACTCAACCGCATTGTGGGGGAAAAATTCTTTGAATTCGCCATACAGTTGCGCGGCGAGCGTTTTGTTGGGTGCTAAAACAATGGCCGGGCGTTGCTGTCGCTGCAGTATGTTGGCTATGGTAAAAGTCTTACCCGACCCGGTGACACCCAGTAACGTCTGATACGCCAACCCGTCATCAATCCCCGATACGAGGCTATCGATTGCTGCCGGTTGATGCCCTGCCGGCTGATAATCAGTTTGCAGGTCAAATACGTTGGACATCTCTCTCCGCCAAATTACATGGCTATTTGCGGTCAGACAGGCCTGATAAGGCACCTGACGCTGGGAACACCGAAAGTTTTTCACTGGCAAATCGTTGCCAGAGCGCCAATTGTACATCCAAGATGAAGATTGACCCGTTTTTTGCAAGTTAACTCATTGACGTTAACGCTTTAGCGCACTAAACTTCGTGCCGATTCCCTGGTAGCTCAGTTGGTAGAGCAAATGACTGTTAATCATTGGGTCGGCGGTTCGAGCCCGTCCCAGGGAGCCACTTATTCCTCGCAAAGGCGATCAATCTGAATTGATCGCCCGCGCAACGACCTGTGAAAACGGCGCGAGGAAATGTCTGGCGATCGGCGCCCAGCCGCCCTCAACTCAGCGTTACGCCAATCCAACAAAAGAAGCCTCACCCGTTTGTCACGCTTGTGTTGCTCGTGCGCAAGATAGCCCGACAATCAACATCACGGCGCTGAAACTGCGCAATGTACGCCCCGACTCATGCCCCGTCCATGCAGAAACCAGCGTTCGGATTACGAGGTGCGCGATTGGCCCAGCGACTTCAAGAGCTCTTCTACTGCATCTTTACGGCTTTGGTCTTCGGAGGCCACAGACTCTTCAGTCCGGATACCAAATTCACTCACGTTACCGTCTGTAGCGTGCCCGTTGATACCGTTTACCGCCTGGGGCCGCAGCATGGCTTCGCGCTCTCTCAGGTAGCGATCGTAATGCTCATCTCTGGCTGGTGCGACCTCCGCCGCATCCTGCTGACCTGCCGGCACGGATGCTACAGAAACGGCTGCAGCTTCATGCCTGACGTTCGAATCATTGGCAGATGAAGCCAGTGAATCTGCCGTGCTGCCATTGTCGACCAGGATGACTCCGCTCTCAAGAGTCAGTAACGCGCCCTGGTGCATGGTATCGCTGATATCCTTGAGATCCTTCTTGGAGAAGGTCCCGAGCGATGCAAGCGTGTTCAGATCATCAAAAATGGGTAATGACTGGACGATGGCGTCCAGATCGATGTCCTGCTCCGGATCAATTTCAGCCAATGCCGCCGGGATAGAATCAATGACCGCGTAAACCGCGGCAACGCTGTCACGTTCACCGGTGAACAGTAGATCACGATCACGGTTCTTGCGTGCCTTCACACCATCCAACCGCAGATCAATAGCCGGTTTGCGTGCGATGCTAGCGCAGGCTGAGTACAACATGTCAATCCCATCGATTGCGCGGGCCAATCGATCAGGATCCGATGCTCGTTCCCCAGCATCGGTAAGACGGATGTTCAAGTTGCCCTCGCCTGCTTCCAGAACGGGACCCGCGTCGTTGTTGAGCGAGGTCGCTTTTACCGACGACAGAAGATTAGCCAGGTTCGGCAGATGGTTGCTGGCAAACATGACGCGACTGGCCAGGTGAACAATCGCTGCCTGATGCCGCTTGGGTTCATCGACGCTACCCAGCAGATCCTGCCAGTAGTCGGCCGAGCCCAGAGTATCTAAGTGTAATATACGGGTTACCTGTCGCTCTGCGGGCGACAGACTGTCCAATCTTTCCATGATGACCGCCCCGGCATGACCGAGCCTTGCGGCTGCCGCCGTGCGCTGATCACCCTTGGCTGCCCGATACTGGCTAAGGACCGATCTAATATCGGTTTTTTCCAGTACTTCGACAACTTTAGTGACGGCCATGCGCAGCTCGTCTGCGTGCATGTTGAACTCCATTGACACCTGACCCACTAGTAATCGGCCGAAATGAACACTCCTGAAGACTGGTCGGGGCGAGAGGATTCGAACCTCCGACCCCCACAACCCCATTGTGGTGCGCTACCAGGCTGCGCCACGCCCCGCCAGAGCCTGAAAGCTTAACGTAAGCGCTCGTGTATTAGTAGTAAATTGAAGAAAAAAAGGTCAGATTCAAGCGATGACTTGCAGGGCAGGAACAAGCGAAGCCGTCTGGCTTTCAAGTCGTTCGCAATATGCGAAGCAGGTCCTCAAGTTCAGAGCGCAATTGACGAATCATCTGCTGCGACTGAGCGTTGTCGTCTTTCACGGCATCACCCGCAAGGTGCAGCCGCGCTCCGCCTATCGTGTAGCCATCCTGATACAACAGGCTTCTTATCTGGCGGATAAGCATGACGTCGTGCCGTTGATAATATCGGCGGTTACCTCGGCGCTTTACCGGCTCAAGATCAGGAAACTCCTGTTCCCAGTAACGGAGTACGTGGGGCTTTACCAGGCACAGGTCGCTGACTTCGCCAATCGTGAAGTAGCGTTTGTTCGGTATCGTGGGTAGTTCGTTATTGTTGCTGATTTCCAGCATAAGCTTCTACACGCGCCTTCAATTTTTGACCGGGTCTGAACGTCACAACGCGGCGAGCGGAGATGGGAATCTCTTCGCCCGTCTTGGGATTACGCCCGGGTCGTTGGTTTTTACTTCGCAGAACAAAATTGCCGAAACCCGACAGTTTCACATCGTAGCCGCTCTCAAGAGCAACTCTGACTTCTTCGAAGAACTGCTCGACGAACTCCTTGGCTTCACGCTTGTTAAGCCCGAGTTCATCAAACAACATTTCAGCCATTGCTGCCTTTGTAAGCGCCATGTCAAACCCTTAGTACGGCTCCGTGTGCAGCTTCCAGTGCTGCGACTATTCCGGTGACGATCTGCTCCACCTCACTATCCTCTAGGGTGCGCGAAAACTCTTGCAGAATCAAGCCTAAAGCCATGCTTTTCTTGCCTTTGGGCAGCTTGTCGCCCTGATAGACATCAAACAAACGCACATCACGCAGAATCTCCGGAGCTTCTTTGCGGACAACATCGACGACGGACTGGTAGGTCACCGACTCATCCATCAATAATGCAATGTCGCGACGAACCTGAGGAAAGCGGGACATGCCGGAGGATCGCGGCACCCGCGACTGTTGCAGCGCTTGCAGCGACAATTCGAAAATCATCGGCGCCGTAGACAGATCCAGTGCTTGCTGCAGCGTTGGATTCAGTGCACCGACATACCCGACCAAGGTACCGTCAACGGCAATACCAGCGCGTTGCCCGGGGTGCAGCATGGCAAGATCCGTGGGCAGGTAAGAGACCTGCACGCCATTCGCCTGGCTGAACAGGTTTTCAATGTGCGACTTGACCGTAAAGAAATTCACGGTATCGGTTTTCGCGTTCCAGTTTTCAACAGCCTGTCTGCCAGCGATCAAGCCGGCAATCATGTTCTGCTGTTGAACACTCGAATCACTTTGCAGGTCGGCGCCGTGTGCCGCACCGATGTAATCATCCAGCTCATTCACGGGAATGGCGTCGGTATTGGCTAAAAATCGCAGGCCAGTTTCAAAAATGGCCACATCATGCTGCTGCCTTGCCACGTTTCGCTGCAATGTGCTGATCAATCCACCCACCAGTGTTGTACGCATGACAGCCAGCTCAGAGGACAATGGGTTCGCCAACGGCAGCGCGTCCAGATCAGGCCTCAGGAGAGTCTGTTGCTCTGCTTCAACGAAGCTGTAGGTAACCACCTCCTGATACCCCTCGGTAGCCAACCGCTGCTTTATCGCCAGAGGCGAAACAACCGTCTCCGGAGCAGCTCTGAAGGTGGGGCGATGTTGCGGCGATGTGCGTGGCAGATTGTCATAACCGATTACTCTGGCTATTTCCTCAAGATAGTCCTCTTCTATTTCCAGATCATAGCGATAGCTGGGGGACGCGACCTGCCAGCCGGTATCTGTGCGCTGACAATCTATTCCAAGCCGGGCAAATATCGTGTCTACCACCTCTGCCTCTGGCGAGATACCCAGAATTCGTGTCAGTCTTGCTGAACGCACATGCACAGCGCTACGGTCTGGCATTCTGGTGGCATCCTGCCAATCCTCAACAGGCCCTGCCTTGCCTCCGGCAATCGTGCGCATGAGACCGGTGGCGTACTCCAGCGCCTCGCGCTGGCCGGCCGGATCAACGCCTCGCTCGAAACGGTGGGCAGACTCTGTGTGGCTGGAATAACGACGAGGCTTTCCTGCCACCTGTCGTGGCAGGAATAACGCGCTCTCAAGGAAGATGTTGGTTGTAGTCTCATCGACAGCGGTGGACTCGCCTCCCATGATGCCGGCGATCCCTATCGCTCCACGATCGTCGGCGATCACCGTGGTATCGTCATCGAGAGTGATGTCACGACCATCAAGCAATACGAGACGTTCGCCCGTCCGGGCGAGACGCACATG
>CALLPU010000315.1 GCA_938016235.1 uncultured Granulosicoccus sp.
GAGCCTATTGATGAGGCGCAGGACTTCGTGGTGGTTACCAACAACTATCGAGCCGGTGGTGGCGGCACCTTCCCGGCACTCGATGGCAGTACGATTATTGTAGAAGCTCCTCAAACCAATCGTCAGGTCCTGGTGGACTACATATTCGAATCCGGTGAACTGGATCCGCAAGCCGATGCCAATTGGCGTTTCGCACCAATTGAGGGCGATGTTCAAGTGGTGTTCGACACGGCACCCGTTGCCACAGAGGCGAGCAACGGTGAAAGTTTCGAATTCCTCGAGCAACTGGACAGCGGTTTCGCACGCTACCGCATACCCATGAATTGAGATGTTTGCAAGGACGTTTGTAGGGGCGCTTCCAAAGACGCCTATAAGGGGCGCTTGCAAAGGCGTTCGCTGATGTACCCGCAGACGCGGCGGGTTCTCAGCCCGACATCAGCCGTTAGCCCAATTCAAAGGTTGTGACACCAAAAAGCCGCTGGAGGTGATACTCCGGCGGCGAGCCGCGGTACATCCTCGCGGTTTCAAAGGTGTTTTCAAGTCCGGCAGCTTCGGCCAGGTTAACAGCGTGAGTGTTGGGCTCCGGCACGTCCAGGATGATGTCGTGGGCAGCTGCTGTCGCCACCAGAGACGACAGAAGACGATGTGCGTCATCACTGTCTTTTGCGATCAGCGGGCCCACCTTGTGACCTTGCTGGCAGGCTCTGATGGTGCCGAATCCCGTCACGGTCATACCATCAGTGATGACCAGACTTGTCCGGTGGCGCGTGTCAGTCACCCAGTTATGGATAAAGTGTTGTCTGTCTACCCCGTGCACGGCCTTGTCCAGAGCGGCGATGGCGGGCAGATCTACGGGGGAGGCGGCACGACAGCCTGGTTGTGCACCGGCCAGCCCGATGGGCAAGCCTTGATAGCGCCTGTTGCGATAAGCCAGCTGGAAACCTGACTTACGATAGTTATCCTGTTGCTCCACAACACCGTCGAGCCCGATGGTCATGCCTTGCAGGTACTGGATACCGGCCTGCCACACCTGCCACCCAACACCCTGACCACGGTATTCCGGTTTGCAGATGTACAGACCAAGAAAACCGTTGCGATCATCCTGCTTGATGACTGAAACGGCCGCGATGGGTAAATTGCCCTGGCGGGCAATGAAATAGCCGGCTGGATCTGCCGCATGAAATGCCTCTGCATCGTCCAGCCCCGGGTTCCATCCTTCCGCCGCCGCCCAATCCAGAACGGTCTGTAAATCCGCAAGGGACATGGTTGCGATGCTAGTCATTGGGTTCTCAACAAGGGTAGTAACGTATTGGTACAAACTTTGACACAGCATACTCAAGCGGTGGCTGAAACCCAATGAAATCGTAAATCGGCATTGATTCATGCACCGTCGTAGAGCAAACTGACCTTTTTACGCACCAAAGTGAGCAAAATCTTGGAGCACAATTCGTTGCGCGGCGAACTGACGTTGTCAAACGTCTCAAAACATTTTGGCGATGCCGTTGCCGTTGATCATTTTTCTGAATCGTTCGATGCAGGGCAGTACATTTGTTTGTTGGGACCTTCCGGGTGCGGAAAATCCACCACGCTGCGCATGATTGCCGGGCACGAGTCTGTGAGTTCAGGCGATATATTGCTTGAAGGCAAAAGTATCACCAAGCTGCGCCCGGCACAGCGTGGCACTGCCATGATGTTTCAAAGCTACGCACTGTTTCCACATCTCAACGTACTCGACAACGTTGCTTTTAGCCTGAAGATGAAAGGCGTAGACACGCCGACCCGTGAGCGTCGTGCGCACGAGCTGCTGGAACTGGTCCACATGGATGAATTCGCCAGTCGGTTGCCAGATCAGCTGTCCGGTGGCCAGCAACAGCGCATCGCACTGGCCCGTTCGCTGATTACGGAGCCTTCGGTATTGTTGCTCGATGAACCGTTGTCGGCGCTGGATCCGTTTCTGCGCATCCGCATGCGTGCTGAGTTGTCGCGCCTGCAACGCGAGCTGGGTATCACCTTCATTCATGTCACGCACAGCCAGGATGAGGCCATGGCCTTGTCGGACAAGATCGTCTTGATGAACAACGCGGTAATCGAACAGGCCGGTACGCCCATGGATGTGTTCAACAAGCCCAACACCGAATTCGTAGCCAGATTCATGGGAGGTCACAATGTCATTGAAGCCGATGGTCAGGCGTATGCGGTTCGTACCGATCGCACACGGGTCGATAAACAGAGCAACGGTATAAAGGCGCAGGTTTCTAACATTGAGTTTCTGGGGCGTACTGTCGACGTCTCACTCGATTGCAGCGGCACGGAGGTTGTAGCATCAATGAGTGATGAAGTGTTTTACGGCAATACGCTGTCTGAAGGTGAAACAGTGAATGTGCACTGGGCGCCGAGTGATCTACACGCACTCGCGTCGAAACCACATCTGGATGCCACGTCAGTGGGCAATAACGTATAAATTTTTAAGGGAGAAAGCGTTTTATGGTTATCAAGAAAAACAGCGGCGGTATGACGGCGTACGAACGTCAGCGTAGAAACCTGCTGAAAGGTGCAACGGCTGTAACGGCAGCGTCTACTGTGTTCGGAGCCCCGATGATCTGGGCTCAGAACATCAAGGACGTCACCCTGCGCCAATTTGGCACAGGTGTTTCCAACCTTAATGATGTTGCCGCCAAGGTAAAAGAGGACCTGGGCTTCACGCTGGAAATGACGGCTCTGGATTCCGATGCGGTTGCTCAGCGTGCGGCGACGCAGCCCAAATCGTTTGATATAGCCGATATCGAATACTGGATATGCAAGAAGGTGTGGCCTGCCGGAAATTTGCAGCCCATGGACACCAGCAAGATCGAAAACTACGACAAGATTGTTGGCATATTCAGAGATGGCAAACTCACACCAGATAGTGAAATTGCGCAAGGGACCGCACC
>CALLPU010000316.1 GCA_938016235.1 uncultured Granulosicoccus sp.
TATCGGGCGGCTGGCTAGAGGCCGTTCTGGCGGGAACGATAAAATACCTGCTTGCAGGATTTCTCGTGGATTCCCACACACGTGTCAACGTTACTTCGCGATCAGTTTCATCAAGAGTTGAGCCATGCAACGAATAGCCGTCATTGACTACGGCATGGGTAACCTGCGTTCGGTATCCAAGGCCATAGAACATGTTGCCCCTGACGATGAAGTGGTTGTCACTCATGACGCCGCTACCATAGAGTCGGCTGATCGTATCGTCTGCCCGGGGCAGGGTGCGGCGCTGGATTGCATGCAGGCGTTGCAGGCCAGTGGCATGGCCGAAGTGGTATCCAGAACCGTGGCAACGCGCCCGTTTCTAGGCATTTGCATGGGGTTCCAGGTGTTGCTGAGCCGCAGTGATGAAAATGGTGGCGTGTCTTGTCTGGATATTATTTCCGGTCGGGTGGTGCGCTTTGCCGATCCATTGCACGATACGGATGGGACGCGATTGAAAGTACCGCACATGGGCTGGAGTGAAGTGACACATTCTCAACCGCATCCCCTGTGGTCCGGTATAGATAACGGTTCGCGCTTTTATTTTGCGCACAGCTATTACTGCGTGCCTGATGAAAGCCAACGGGTCACCGGCACGTGCCATTACGGCCATGACATAGCCGTCTCCGTTGCTCACAACAACGTCTTTGCCTGCCAGTTCCATCCGGAGAAAAGCGCCGCCGATGGACTTCAACTGCTGAAAAACTTTACCCAATGGAACGGTGAATCCTGATGCTGATCATTCCTGCGATAGATTTGAAAGACGGCAAATGTGTGCGCCTGCGACAGGGCCGGATGGACGATGACACGGTATTCGATGATGACCCGGTGGCCGTAGCCCAGCGTTGGCTGGCTCAGGGCGCAAGGCGCTTGCATCTGGTTGATCTTGACGGCGCCTTTGCCGGTACGCCACGCAATGCCGAAGTGGTCGGTAGAATTTGCCAGGTGTGTCGTGATATCCCGGTCCAGATTGGTGGCGGTATCCGTTCCATGGAGACGGCGCAGTCGTACATCGACGCGGGCATCAGTTACCTGATCATCGGTACGCTTGCGGTGAAGGATCCGGAGTTTGTGGATCAACTTTGTGCCCGGTTTCCGGGGCAGGTCATTGTGGGCCTGGATGCCAACGACGGGCTGGTCGCCACCGATGGCTGGGCCGAGGCTTCCAGTGTGTCGGCCGTCTCTTTGGCTCAACGATTTGAAAACGTGGGTGTCAGCGCCATTGTGTACACCGACATTAGTCGCGACGGCATGATGCAGGGCGTGAACAGTGAAGCTACTGCAGCCTTGGCCGATGCTGTGTCCATACCGATCATTGCGTCTGGTGGCGTGTCCACCATGGCTGATATTCAGGTATTGGGTGACAACATGCATCGAGGTATTTCGGGCGCGATAGTGGGCAGAGCACTGTACGAAGGCCCGCTTGAGCTGCCCGCAGCTCAGCAATTGGCAGACTCGTTTTCAGGCAAACCTGAATCCGCTGACACCGGCTCTCAGGCACCGACAGATCAACCCGCTGGCGAGGGCCAATAGCGTGGGACTGGCCAAACGCATTATTCCGTGCCTGGATGTAGATGCTGGGCGAGTGGTTAAAGGTGTCAAATTTCTGGAGATACGTGACGCCGGAGATCCCGTGAACGTGGCGCGTGGCTATAACGAGGCAGGTGCTGACGAAATCACCTTTCTGGATATTACCGCCAGCTCCGATAACCGAGACACCATTTTGCATGTGGTGGAAGAGGTTGCGTCGCAGGTGTTCATCCCGCTCACCGTCGGTGGTGGCATACGCGAGGTTGCCGACGTGAGACGACTGTTGAATGCCGGAGCCGACAAGGTGGGTATCAACACGGCCGCCGTCAAACGCCCCGAGCTGGTCAGAGAAGCCACCGACAAGGTGGGTTCGCAGTGCATCGTGGTCGCACTGGATGCAAAATCGGTTTCCGGCCCGGATGAGCCGCCACGTTGGGAAATCTTCACGCACGGCGGGCGTCAAGGTACGGGCATTGATGCTATCGAGTGGGCGGTGAAGATGGCTGAGTATGGTGCCGGTGAGTTGCTGCTCACCAGCATGGACAGAGACGGGACAAAAATTGGATTTGATCTGGCGCTCACGCGTGCCATCACCGACGCGGTGGAAATTCCGGTGATTGCCTCAGGTGGTGTTGGCAATCTTCAGCATCTGAGCGATGGTGTGCTGAAAGGCGGCGCAGATGCCGTGCTGGCGGCCAGTATCTTTCACTTCGGGGAATACACGATTGCCGAGGCGAAAGCGCATATGGCCTCTCAATCCATCGAAGTCCGGTGTTAGACTACCGGGTTCGGCTGGTAAGCGACTAAGTGTTTGATTCTTAATGATCGATTTGGTGGTATTCGACGAAAAAGGCCTGATACCTGCCATCGCTCAGGATGCGGCATCGGGTCAGGTGTTGATGGTTGCCTGGATGAACGCTGATGCGTTGAATGAGACCGTATCAACCCGACGTGCTGTGTATTATTCGCGGTCACGTAAACGGTTGTGGCGAAAAGGTGAGGAATCGGGGCACGTTCAGCACATCAGGGAGATTCGCCTGGACTGCGACGGTGACGTTTTGTTGCTGCAGGTTGAACAAGTAGGTGGCATTGCCTGTCACACGGGGCGTCATCACTGCTTTTTCAGAAAGCTTGACGAAGCCGGTGTGTGGCAGGATTGCGAGCCGGTTATCAAATCGCCTGAGAGCATTTATGGGCAGTAGTGGGCCATGTGAGCCACGTTGCAAGGGATCAACAAAGCCAGGCAAAAGCGTGCTCTCAACCCCTGTCAGCGGGTAATAACTGAGATCAGGTCACATGCCCGGGGTATTCACGCCAATAGACTGTGAAGTTGCAGCGCCAAAGAGGCTAGTATATGAGTGACGTGTTGACGCGGTTAAGTGCTGAAATCGACTCTCGTCGAGGCAGCGATGCGTCTACTTCTTACACGGCGAGCTTGTTTGAGCGCGGTGAAGACGCCATATTGAAGAAAGTGGGAGAGGAGGCCGTCGAATTTATACTGGCGGCCAAAGGTGACGATAACCGTCATTTAGTTGCCGAGGCCGCGGACGTGTGGTTTCACATGCTGGTCATGTTGAGCGCTAAAGGGCTGGGGCCGTCAGACATTTTGAATGAGTTACAACGTCGCGAGGGGGTTTCCGGCCATGCCGAGAAAGCGTCCCGTACGACTACACAGACAGAGAGATAAATTATGGGTATGCCAAGTGTTCCGCAGCTGTTGATCATTCTGGTGATCGTCGTGCTGATCTTTGGTGCCAAACGTTTGAAAAACCTGGGCGGCGATCTGGGTTCGGCAGTCAAGGGATTCAAGCAGGCCGTCAAAGATGAAGACGCAACACCTGCAGAACTTGAAGACGACTCGAAGAAAGCAGATGCCGCTGTCATGCACAAGACAGACGATCAGAAGTCTGCCTGACTTGCACCTGTACCATCGTTGCTTCACGCAAGGCAAGACG
This sequence comes from uncultured Granulosicoccus sp., assembly GCA_938016235.1. Classification (GTDB taxonomy): domain Bacteria; phylum Pseudomonadota; class Gammaproteobacteria; order Granulosicoccales; family Granulosicoccaceae; genus Granulosicoccus. The sequence goes on from CALLPU010000316.1 coordinate 3,522, forward strand.
AGCTGAGTTGCTGTGTTTGATATTGGATTCACTGAGCTGCTGCTGATTGGCATCGTTGCGCTGGTCGTTATCGGGCCGGAGCGGCTACCTGCCGTGGCGCGCACGGCCGGTCAATGGATTGCCAAGCTGCAGCGATTCGTGCGAGGTGTCAAAACCGATCTGGCCTCCGAACTGGAGAGCGGCGATCTCAAAAAGCTGATCGGCGATCAGCGTGAGCAGATCGACGAGCTACGGCAGATGGTCAGTTCGGCGAAGAAGGATTTCGAAACCAACGCCAAAGATGTTGTACAAGGTGCCAAAAAGAGCCTTGATGAGATGGAAACGAGCGTCAAGGAGCAAGACGAAAAACCGGCAGCTGGATCGTTGGAGTCAGAACCGGCAGCTGGATCGTTAGAGTCAGATAAAAAGTCCTCCGATATGGATCGGACCGGTAGCTAATCGCGAATCACGCCCATGACCTCCTCTGACTCAGCTGTACAAGAAGAACAAGGTTTCCTGTCGCATCTGATAGAACTGCGTGACCGGTTGCTGAAAATGTTGCTCGCCGTTGGTCTGCTGTTTCTTTGCCTGTTCTGGTTCTCAGACAAGATCTACACTGCTCTGGCTGCACCACTGCTAAAGCACTTGCCCGACAGCCAGATGATTGCCATCGATGTGGCGGCCCCTTTCTTTATCCCGTTCAAGCTGACGTTGATGCTGTGCGTGTTTCTCGCGGTGCCTTACCTGCTGTATCAGGTCTGGTCTTTCGTGGCACCGGGGCTTTATTCTCATGAAAAGAAACTGGTAGTTCCTTTGTTGGTTTCGAGTACCGGCCTGTTCTATCTGGGCGTGGCATTCGCGTACTTTGTGGTGTTCCCTCTGGTGTTTGGTTTCTTCACCAGCGTGGCACCTGAAGGGGTCACGGTCAGTACAGACATAGGGAGGTACCTGGATTTTGTCATTACGCTGTTCTTTGCGTTCGGCATCGCCTTTGAAGTGCCGGTAGCTACCGTGTTAGTGGTGGCAGTGGGGATTACCACACCGGAAAATCTGGTCAAGATTCGTCCCTATGTGTTTGTGGCGGCCTTCATCATCGGTATGTTCCTCACACCACCCGACATGATCTCGCAAACGCTTCTGGCCATCCCCATGTGGTTGCTGTATGAAGTGGGTATCGTATTTTCGCGCATGTACAAACAGCGTATTGCGGATGCCGGGCTGGCCATGGATCGTCGGTACAACGAAGATGACAATACGTCTGACGTTGAAGAGAAAAACGACGCGGCGGCGAGCCCGAAAAAGTCTTCAGACAACTCCGTGGACTCTGCTTCAGACACCGCCAGCGAAACAGACAAGTCTGACAACACGAGTGTTTTTGATCCGAAGCTTGTGCAAAAGCCAGATGCATCGGGTAAGTACCGTAACAGCCTGACTGATTCTGACGACACCGACGAGCAGACTCCACCCAAAGACAAAGAGTAACGGCTCACGTCCGTTACCTCGGAACGAAACGTCATGAGTAAGCCTGTCATGCCGCCACGCCGGCCGGTATTGCTGATCATCATGGATGGCATTGGTGTTAATCCATCCAAGCGCAACAATGCCGTCTCCTTGGCAAACACGCCCAACCTGGACAGGATTCAATCCACTCACCCAACGTGCCTGCTCGAAGCGTCAGGCAGAGCCGTGGGTTTGCCTGAAGGGCAGATGGGGAATTCGGAAGTCGGGCACCTGTCGATTGGCGCGGGCACCCTGTTGCGACAGGACCTGGTCAAGATTGGTGACGCCATCGATGACGGCTCTTTCGGTACGAATGAAGCCATTGCCGCTGCGGTGGATCAGGCTCGACAGAAGGGCGTGCCCCTGCACTTGCTTGGTCTGGTGTCCGATGGGGGTGTGCATAGCCATACCGATCACCTGATTGCCCTGCTGGCGCTGTGCGAGGCGCAGGACGTGCGCCCTGTTGTTCATATGATCACCGATGGTAGAGACACTGCGCCAAAGAGTGCTGAGCAATACCTGGCAACGATCAAGCCTGCACTAGAGAGTGCTGGTGGTGTGTTTGGCACGTTGTCTGGCCGTTACTACGCGATGGATCGAGACAATCGCTGGGAGCGGGTTGAAAAAGCGTGGCAAGCCATAGTGCGAGGTGATGGCAGGCAAACAGATTCCATTGAGAGTGGCATTACCACCGCCTATGCGGGCGATGAAACCGATGAGTTCATCCTGCCAACCGTGATAGACGGGTATCAGGGTCTGGAGAATGAGGCGGAAGTGCTGTTCTTCAACTTTAGAAATGATCGGCCCAGAGAACTTAGCGAAGCACTGGCACTGGATTCATTCAACGGTTTTGACCGAGGTGATGACAAACCGATTACGCTGACTACCATGACGCGGTATGAATCTTCCTACCCGTTTGCCTGTGCCTTTACACGTGATGAGCCGGGTAAAACGCTGGGGCAGGTGGTGGCTGATGCAGGTATCGAGCAAATACGATCAGCGGAAACTGAAAAATATCCGCATGTCACCTTCTTCTTCAATGGTGGGCGTGACGAGCCGCTGCCCAACGAGACAAGACTGTTGGTGGATTCTCCCAAAGTGGCCACCTACGATTTGCAGCCGGAGATGAGCGCGGCGGAAGTCACCGATGGCATTGTTGCTGCGCTCAGAGAGCAGTCTGCAGGTCTTGTTGTGGTTAATCTTGCCAACGGCGACATGGTAGGGCACACCGGCGTGCCCGAGGCCGTGATCAAGTCTGTCGAGACGGTGGATACCATGGTGGGTAAGATGTGGTCTGCCGCTGTCGATAACGGCTACTCCATTGTTCTCACCGCCGACCATGGTAACGCCGATATGCTGGTAGATCCGGTGACGGGTGCACCGCATACTCAGCACACCACGTTCCCCGTTCCTTGCACTGTCCATGATTCAACAGCCTGGGAATTGGGTAACGGCAATGGCTTGCCTGCCATTGCCCCAACCATACTTGAGCTCATGGGGCTGGATGCACCGGAGTCCATGAGCGGGCGCTCTTTGTTACTCAGACCCTACAGCTAAGCGGGCTTCTCGGGCTCCTTGCGTTGCCAAAGCGTCCGATCAAGTAGCGCTTCAACCCTATCGCCAGGGTATGGGCCGAGTTTGCCTGGGTAGCGTAACGCCCTTACTGAAATTTGTTCCGGCGAGAAACCACCAGTAAGGCATCTCCTTGCGTAACGATATTGACTGCCTTTTCATCGATAGCAGCGCCGGTTAGCGCAAAATCTGATCCCAGCGCTGATACGAGCGCATTTTCAACGGTGGTGGGTAGCCGGTAAGTGCCGGTATCGTTCATGCGGCAATTCAGCGTCACGAACTGACTGTTGGCTGCAATCGTCGCCATGCTCAGGTGAAGCGTGTTATCCACGCTGTTGGCAACATCCCAGGTGAACTCGGTTCCCACACGCAGCTCGTCACCGGTGGATAGCTGAAAGTTAGTGGGCAGAATCAACGGAGGAATACTGACATTGGAGAACGCGGGAAACGCCATGCCCGGTAAGTCCAGCGTCAGCTCATCAGGTGCCGGAAACGGTGCAAAATCCAATCGATCGTCCGTGAAAGCGGCTGTAGCATAAGTGCCGTCTGGGCCTGTGAGTGTCATGGTTTCCCCGGCACTGGCGAGCGTGAATGTCTCGGTGGGAAATCCAATGGCTGCACTGTCTGACGGTATGGAATCGGTGATACGCAATCGACACTGATTAACAGCCGGTGGAATGGTTAAAAAGGCGTTAGTACTTTGAGGTTCAGTCATCTCAAAAAAGTTGGTATCTCTGTCGATTTGCTGCACGGGGCTATCGACAATGAGATCCACATAGCCAAAATACTTGAACGTACCCGATACTGAAGGCTGGCCTACTACAAGGAAACCGTCATCCGGTGCTGGTGGCGCGGTTGGACC
>CALLPU010000317.1 GCA_938016235.1 uncultured Granulosicoccus sp.
GGGTAGAGAATCCATCAGGTAGATCAGTTTGTCTGCGCCCAACGCAATGGCGCACTCCGTTGCCACCTCCGTGACGGTCACATTGAACACTTCACCCGTCAGCGAATAACCCAATGGTGGTAATACAACGAGATGCCCGGCATCCAGCAGTGCTGTCACAGCATTGCTGTGAATCTCTCGTACCGTGCCGGTGTACTGGAAATCCACACCCTCATGCACACCAAATGGCTGCGCAGTAACATAATTACCGGAACTGACAGCCAGCCGCGCGCCCGCCATGGGCGTATTGGGCAAGCCCATCGACAGTCTGGCTTCCAGGTCGTTTCTGGCGAGCCCTGCGGAACTGACGATGGTATCCAGTGATACGGCGTCGGTGACGCGCCTTCCGTCTACAATGTGGCTGAGCGTATTGGCGCGTGCCAGTTCATCGTCCACCAGAGCACGCAAACCGAAGCAGACCACCAGACGTAACCCAAGATGACTGAGCAGAGTGAGATCATGTGTGAGGGTGGGTAACATGTCACCGCGCAAACCACTTCCCGGTACGGCAATAACCAGCGTTTTACCGCGGTGATTATTGATGTACGGCGATGCAGCACGAAACCAGTTAATGATGTCGTTGTCTTCGCGGCTATCGATACTCATGGGGTCCTTGAGGCTGATGGTCAACCCGCAAAATCCGGGTCTGGCTGTGATTGGAAAAACGAATGGCCTTCGCACTGAGCGTGCGACAGACTGAACGAACATGAAAGATCAGTTTATTCTCGGACAGCGTCGCCGCTGGCGGGAACTATAGTAAACCGCTGAGCCACCAATTGAATGATGAGATTGAGCAATATTCGGGCACGTACGACCCCGATCGTGGTCTTTGGCAAGGTGCAGGGGTTCGGAAGCTGTCTGGCGAAGGAAATGGAACACTTGTTGCGCGCCAATCCTCAATAACCTGGAGAAAGTGAGTCTGTGACAGCTTTTTGGAGTGCGTTCTTCCTCGATCGGCAGCCTTGCGGCCCGATTCGACGGTCAGTCCGGATGCCGGTCCACGAACGCAACGAAGCGGCAGAGCCGGCTCGAGGCGCGCGTCGAGTCGTCGCCGTCGTGGCATTGGCCTTCACTGCGCTTACCTATCATGCAGGGGCGGCCGCTGACGACGATGATCGTGGCTGGGCAGGCACGGTCTCACGGGTGGCAGATTCGGTCGTGTCGTTGCAGCTCTCCCAGCTGCGGGATTTCGATGACACACACCAGGGCGGCAGCAATGCCACGGGTTTCGTGGTGGATGCCAAACGGGGCATCATTCTGACAAACCGTCATGTCGTGGGGTCAGGCCCGCTCAGGGTTTCCGCCACGTTTCAGAACCAGGAACGCGTTGACGCTGTGCCGTTGTACCGCGATCCGATCCATGATTTTGCGTTCCTGCGATACGACCCGCAGGCTTTGCAGTATGCCGAGCCGGATTCCTTGCGGTTACGACCCGATAAGGTCAGTACCGGTATGAACATTCGGGTTATCGGTAGCGACGGTGGCGAGCAATTATCCATATTACCCGGCACGATTGCCCGGCTGGATCGTGAAGTTCCGTCGTACGGACGTTACGGGTATAACGATTTCAACACCTTTTATCTGCAGGCGGCATCGGGTACTTCGGGTGGGAGTTCAGGTTCACCGGTCATTGATATGGAGGGTGACGTGGTAGCACTGAATGCCGCAGCCAATACCAAGACGGCAAGCAGCTTCTTTTTACCCCTGCCGCGTATCAAGCACGCCCTGAAGCGGTTGCAAGAAAACCAGTCCATCGAGCGTGGCGGTTTTCAGACCATATTTGTGCACCAGCCGTTTCGTGAACTACGACGCCTGGGGCTGGATGCGGATACCGAAGCGGCCGTGCGCAATGGTGCGCAGCCGAGTAACGGTATGCTGACGGTCGGTCAGGTGTTTCCCGCCGGGGTTGCCGATGGCCAGCTGGAGCCAGGCGATATTCTCGTTTCAATTGATGGGAAACCGGTCAATGATTTCATCAGCCTCGAAGATCTGCTGGATGCCAGTATTGGTCAGACTCTGCCGGTTGAACTGATCAGACAAGGAGCGAGAGTGACTGAATCGGTCAGCGTTGCCGATCTGAATGCTTTGGCACCGGATCAGCTGCTCGAGTTGGGTGACGCCATCGTGCAGGACATGTCTATCCAACATTCGCGCGCCATGAACCTGCCTCAGCAGGGCGTTGTTGTCATGCGTGCCGGCTACCTGTTTACTCGGGCAGGGGTTCCCCGCGGGGCCTTGATCACCGAAGTAGATGGCTTGACCATGACCGATATCGACAGCTTCATCAAGGCGCTGAAAATTCCAGGTTCTGCCAAGAAAAAGCGTATCCGGTATGTGGTACCCGGGCGTGAATTCAGCAGTGAGGTTGCGCAGATCGATATTGAAAATCGCTGGTTTGGACATCGCTTGTGCAACCGAGTTGACGACGCGCGATTCTGGAACTGCAAGCCTGTCACGTTGCCCCAGGTACTGGCGAGTGGCGGTGACACGCTGGTGGGAGTTCCGGAATACCAGGATGCGCTTCTGAACAAGGTTGCGCCGGCTATGGTCCGCGTTGACTTCAGCATTCCGTATGCCGTAGACAATGTCTATGCGCGGCACTTCAAAGGCGTTGGCTTGATCGTGGACAAGAAAGCCGGGCTGGTGGCAGTCGATCGTAATACCGTGCCCATCGGCCTGGGTGATGCTGAGCTGACGTTCTTCGGTTCCACCGTGCTTCCGGGGGATGTGGTGTTCCTGCACCCTCGGCATAATATCGCGCTATTGAAGTACGACGTAAACAGGCTGAAGGGTGCTGAGTTTGAAGCGCTCGACCTTGCAGACGTGGATACGCCGATGCCCGCTGATCTGACCATGGTGGGCTACCGCTCTGATGGCACATTTAGGCGCCACGAATTAGATGATCTGAGCCGGCTGACCATCGCCTTCAAGGCGCCCGGACTGCCGCGCTTTCAGCAGTCTGCGCTCGATGTTTTTGGTGTGCCTAACGTGCCGCCATCACTGGGCGGGCCACTGGTCGATGAGAACGGTGATGTTCACGCGTTGTACATGAGCTTTGCGTATGAGGAAGACCGGGAAATCCGACAACGGGAATGGGCGATGCCTGCGGCGATTGTGCTCGAGTCTTTGCGCATGTATCAATCGGGAAGTCCCTACTATTCGCTTGATGTGATGCTGGCTTACAAGCCGCTGTCGCTGGCTCGTGAGTTCGGGCTGCCTGATGAGTGGCTGCTGCGTTATAACCGCCTACCAGCCGCAGCACGCCGTGTGTTGTATGTCAATCAGGTGATTCCCGGCACTGATGCAGCGCTGAAGCTGGCGTCTGGTGATGTTGTTATCGCCATAGACGATGAACTTGTGTCTGACCTTTTCATGGCTGAAACCCTGTCGCAGAAAACCACCGTGTCGTTAACGGTGCTTCGAGCAGGGGACGTTCTTACCGTGGATGTACAACCATCCACACTCAACGCTCTGGGTACGCAGCGCCTGGTCAGTTGGGCGGGCGCATCATTTCAGAATACGTTCAGTGATATCGGATATCAGAAAGGCGTGGATTTCCCCGGCGTGTATATTGCCAGCACCGAAGAAGGCTCACCTGCGCTATGGGATCGTCTCTACCGGAATCGTTTTGTTGTTGCGGTGGATGGTGTAGAAGTGAGCGATCTGGATGACTTTCTGGCGCAGGTCAGCGCCCGGGCACAGGACGAAATCACCCGTTTGACAGTGGTCTCAATGAGTGGTCGCAAACGTATAGTAACGGTGCAACCAGAGTATAATTTCTGGCCAACGTTCGAGGTCAAGCGCTCGGTAGATGGCTGGCAGCGAGTGAACTATCTGAACTGATGTGAAACGCCATGTGCGACTCATGGCCTGACAATGCCAGGGTAATGACACAGAATTCCAACCCAGACTATGACGTGGTGATCGTCGGCGGAGGCATGGTGGGTAGCATGCTCGCGGCGGCACTGTCCAGCGCAACCGAGACAGCACCAGCCGGGTTGAACATTGCCGTGCTGGAGAATCAGCCGCCAGAGCCGTTCGAACCAGGCAGCCATCCGCCCTATGACATTCGGGTGTCTGCTCTGAGCGTTGCCACGCAGAGAATGTTTGAACATGTCGGTGCGTGGCAGGGCGTGCTGCAAAGGCGTGCCTGCCCCTATCGGGAGATGCTGGTGTGGGATGGCGAGGCAGAGGGTCGTACTCACTTTCACGCCGCGGACGTCAACGCGCCAGAGCTGGGGCATATCGTTGAAAACCGGGTTATTCAACTGGCCTTGCTGGACCGCTTGCGCATCGCAGACAACGTGACTTATCTCTGCCCGGCCAGCCTGGTCGCGTTTAATGCAACAGAACATGTCGTGCAATGTGAGCTCAGCGAAGGGCACCCACCCATCACGACACGGCTTCTGGTTGGCGCTGATGGCGCACGATCCACGGTGCGGCAACTGGCAGGTATCGACATGCAACGTGACAGCTATCCGCAGCACGCACTGGTGGCAACGGTAGAAACCGAGTTGCCGCAACAGCAGATCACCTGGCAACGGTTCCAACCGACCGGGCCCGAAGCGTTTCTTCCGCTATGCGGATCCAGAGCCTCCATGGTGTGGTACCACACTGAAGAGGAGGTGCGGCGCTTGCGAGAGCTGGAAGACTCTGCGTTTATCGAGGCCATGGAGGCTGCATTCCCCAGTGAATTGGGGCGTATCACCCGCGTGACTGAACGCGGGAGCTTTCCCATCGCCAAGGCGCATGCCCAACGCTACGTCTCAAACAGGGTTGCCCTGATTGGCGATGCTGCCCATACCGTTCATCCGCTGGCAGGGCAAGGTGTGAATCTGGGCATGCTCGATGCTGCGGCACTGGCCGAAGTGCTGACGAAGGCTCAGGCGGGTAAAAAAGATCTGGGAAGCCATCGCGTGCTAAGACGTTACGAGCGTTGGCGTCGCGGTGAAAACAGTCTCATGATTTCTGTGCTGGATGGCTTCTATCACGCGTTCAAGCCGCAGCCGGTGCCCGTTCAGACGATACGATCCGCTGCACTGAATATCGCGGATCAGGGTGGTCCGCTCAAGCGCTTTGTGATGCGCTACGCGATGGGCACAGCGGGACATTTGCCAAGGCTTGCTCGCCGGTAGATTTGCTAGTCTTCGATAAGACGTTTGCCGAAACTCTGACATTGATCATCGGTGTAACCGATGGCTTCATAGAATGCAATGACGGCATCGTTTCCATGTCGAACCTGAAGATTGATCTTGGGGCATTCCAATGTCAGCAGGCGATGCTGAACTGCATCCATCAGTGCTTTACCGATCCCTTTTTTCTGCTCGTCGGGTGAGACGGCCAGGTAATTGATCCATCCGCGATGACCGTCATACCCACCCATGACCGAACCGATGATGGCGCCGTCCAGTTCGGCAACCAGAAAGAGCTCATCGTTGACCTGTACCTTGCGCTGGATGTCCCGTTCCGGGTTGTTCCAGGGACGGGTCAGTTCACAGGCTTCCCACAGCGCAACAACGGCTTGCGTATCAGCAGCATCGAACGATCGTATGTTCACGGATCAGGGCTCCCAAAGGTTTACCATGGTGGTTAACGTGGCATCACAGAGCGTGATGCTGGATGCGAATTCGGAGAGTGTCAAGTCATGTCTGAAACACCATCAAATGAATCACCGTCTGCGCAAGCCGCGGCAATACTCAGTGCGTTAAAGCGCGACATGCAGAGTGTCTTGCTGTCGACTCTGGGGGAGGATGGTGAACCGCACAGCGGCTATACACCGTTTGTGTTTGATGATCAGTCAGCAACCGATCATCATATGCTGATCTTCGTGAGCCAGTTGTCGTTACACACGCGCGATCTCCTGGCCAATGGCAAGGTGTCGGCCATGCTGATTGCCGACGAATCAGCATCGTCACAGATATTCGCGCGTACCCGTGTCAGCTATGGTTGCCACGCTGAACGGGTGAGCGTAACGGATGAGCGCTACGAACCACTTCTTGATGTGTTCCAGGAAAAGCACGGCAAGATGATTGGCCTGTTGCGAACGCTACCGGACTTCGTGCTATTCAGGCTCGTACCGTTGCGCGGCCAATTTGTCATGGGATTCGGCAAAGCGTTCAAGTTGCACGGGGACAAGCTCGATCAGTTCGAACACGCCAAAACCGCATAACCTGAGCGCAGTGGGCTGCTCCGGCGGCCTCACCGAATCGGCGAGAGATCCACTCGGATAAAGCTGCCTGTGCAACTGCCGCTACCTTTCAAGAGATACGAGGAGAGCGCTATGGGCACAGGCATGCTCAGTCTATTGATCGCTGCGGCCATAGGCGTGGCAGCGGTGTTGATTTACAACCGACTGATATCGTTGAGAAACCGCACATTGAATGGTTTTTCCCAGATAGAAGTGCAGTTGCAGCGTCGCTATGAGCTGATACCCACCCTGGTGGAAACGGCCAAAGCCTATATGGAGCATGAGCGAGAGACGCTGATGGCCGTGACAGAGGCACGCAACACGGCCTCGGCTAAATGCGAAGCAGCGGCCAGGGATCCGCAAAATGCATC
>CALLPU010000318.1 GCA_938016235.1 uncultured Granulosicoccus sp.
GCAGAGAAAACAGTATCGTTCACCGAGGTGGGCAAGGATTTATGGGCGTTCACTGCTGAAGGTGATCCGAACACCGGTGTCATCATTGGTGATGACAGTGTCATGATCGTGGATGCACAGGCTACGCCAAGGCTGGCAAGGCTGGTTGTTGAAAAAGTGCAGTCGGTAACCGACAAACCCATTAAGCATGTCGTGCTGTCGCATTACCATGCTGTACGTGTACTGGGTGCTGCTGCATATCACGCTCAAGACATCATCATGTCTGAAATGGCGCGTGCCATGGTGGTGGAGCGAGGGCAGGAAGACTGGGACTCAGAGTTCGATCGTTTTCCGCGCCTGTTCCAGGGCCACGAGGAAATCCCGGGCCTTACCTGGCCTACCCAGACATTCAACAAGCGCCAGAGCTTTTATCTGGGTAAGCGCCGGGTGGATCTCATGCACCTGGGCAGAGCGCATACCGCGGGAGATATCGTTGCGTATGTACCGGATCAGAACGTGATGTTTACCGGTGATATCGTTGAATACCGTTCTGCCTGTTATTGTGGTGATGCTCACTTCCATGACTGGCCTGGCACGCTGGAAGCTATTCGCCGATTTGATGTTGATGCCATTGCCCCGGGTAGAGGGGATGCACTGGTAGGTACCGACAAGGTCAACGAAGCGCTGGATTTGACGGCCGATTTCGTGAAGTCCACTTACGGCCCGGTTGCGAAGGTGGCTTTAGGAGGAGGCTCATTGAAGGAAGCCTGGGATGCCTGTCGCGCATCGTGTGATGCGAAATTTGCTGACTATGCCATCTACGAACACTGCCTGCCGTTCAACGTGGCGCGGGCCTATGATGAAGCCCGCGATCTGGATACGCCACGCATCTGGACGGCTGAACGCGACAAGCAGTTGTGGGCTGACTTGCAAGGGTAGGCGGCATGACGAACGCACAGTACCCACCCTTTGAAGTCAAGAAGGCACCTGAACTCAGTGGTGCATCAGACAGGCGATATGCTGTAGCCATTATTGGTGCTGGTCCTATTGGGCTTAGCGCCGCCATTGATCTTGCACAACACGGCGTGCCCGTGGTGCTTCTGGACGACAACAATGTGGTGTCCATCGGGTCGCGTGCTATCTGCTGGGCAAAGCGCACGCTGGATATCTTTGATCGACTGGGCGTGGGTGAGCGCATGGTAGGCAAGGGCGTCACCTGGCAAACTGGCAGACTGTTCCATGGGCACAATGAGGTATTCAATTTTGATCTGTTACCAGATGCCGGGCATAAAATGCCGGCGTTCATCAACCTTCAGCAGTACCATGTTGAGCAGTTTCTGGTAGAACGCACAAAAGATTTTCCAGACATGATAGACCTGCGTTTCAAGAATCGCGTGGTTGATCACGTACTGGATGAATCGGGCGTGACGTTAAGCATTGAGACGCCGGATGGAGCTTATGCATTAACGGCCAACTATGTGCTGGCCTGCGATGGTGCACGTTCACCCACACGTCAGCGTATGGGGCTGGCGTTTGAGGGGCAGAGTTTTGAAGAGCGCTTTCTGATCGCTGATATTCACATGAACGAGGACCCCTTTCCGGAAGCGGATAAACCGGAGCGGTGGTTCTGGTTCAAGCCACCCTTTCATGAAGGGCAGTCTGCTTTGCTGCACAAGCAGCCAGATAATATCTATCGTATTGATCTGCAGTTGGGACCCGATGCAGACCCGGATCTGGAAAAGCAGCCGGAGCGTGTTATCCCTCGCATAAAACAGGTGGTGGGCGATAAGCCGTTTGAACTTGACTGGGTCAGTGTGTACCGTTTCAGCTGTGCTCGGCTGGAGAAATTCATTCACGGACGATTATTGTTCGTGGGCGACAGTGCGCATGTGGTCTCTCCGTTTGGCGCAAGAGGCGGCAACGGGGGTATTCACGACGTCGATAATCTGTGTTGGAAGCTTGCCGCCGTTGTCAACGGTGAAGCGCCCGAAACCTTGTTGCAAAGCTATGAAGCGGAGCGTGGTCAGGGCGCGGATGAAAATATTCAACACTCGGCGCGTGCCACACGTTTCATGTCTCCGGCGAATGAGAGTGAAATGCTGTACCGAGATGAAGTACTTGACCTTGCCGCCGACTTACCGTTTGCCCGCAGCCTGATCAATTCAGGGCGCTTGTCCACGCCCTGCGTGTTAACGCACAGCTCGTTACAAGTGAGCGATGTTGACGCCGCCGACAGTAGCGATCTGGTTGAGGCATCAGCCGTCGGTTGCGTAGCTCCGGATTTACAAACAGACGAGGGAGACTGGTTACTGTCTCGGCTCGGCGGTGCGTTTGTTATTCTGGTGGTAGGCATGGAAAAACCGGCCGGCCTGCAGAGTCTTGAGTCGGTAGTTGTTATTCATATCACTGCAACTCCCCACTCCAATCAACGATACGGTCGAGGTATTTTCCTGATCAGACCCGATCAGCACATAGCGGCACGCTGGACACAGAGCCAGGCAGACATGGATCAGATTCGGCAGGCCGTACGGCGGGCGTCTGGTCACCAGCCGGCGGTGAAGGCCGCATGAGTCTGATCACCGAGAACAACCTGGGCGCGCATGCCGATGATGTGTACACGCAGTTACTCGATGCGGTTCAAGGGCTCAACAAGGAACAGGCAAATCGTTTTAATGCAAGGCTGGTACTTTTGCTGGTCAATCAGGTTGGCGATCCATCCATCATTCGCGAAGCCATTGAGCTCGCACAATCAGGTATGAAAGACACATGAAACTAGCCACGTTGAAAAACGGTACCCGCGATGGACAACTGGTGATCGTATCCAGAGATCTTACGCGTTGTACCCCGGCAACGGGTATTGCAGAGACGTTGCAAAACGCTCTGGATAACTGGGAGAAAAGCGAACCCGGGCTGCTGGCGTTGTCTGAACAGCTGAACAACGATACAAACCAGGGAGGCCCATTTGATCAGGGTAATGCTGAGTCACCTTTGCCACGGGCTTACCAGTGGGCTGATGGATCCGCCTACGTCAATCACGTGGAGCTGGTGAGAAAGGCGCGTGGTGCGGAAATTCCCGACAGTTTCTGGACCGACCCCCTGATGTATCAGGGCGGCTCGGATACGTTTCTTGCGCCGCACGATCCGATCACAATGCCCACTACAGAGTGGGGCATTGACATGGAGGCTGAAGTGGCGGTGATAACCGGGGACGTACCCTTTGGTGCCAGCACTGAACAGGCGGCAGACGGTATTCGATTGATCATGCTGGTGAATGATGTGTCACTGCGCGGGTTGATACCCGGTGAATTGGCCAAGGGGTTTGGCTTCTTTCAGAGTAAGCCATCATCTGCGTTCTCTCCTGTAGCTGTGACTCCGGATGAGC
>CALLPU010000319.1 GCA_938016235.1 uncultured Granulosicoccus sp.
ATGACAGATGTAGAGACAGATACGTTCGATCAGACGGCGCGTGCCTATGAGAACCGGTTTGACTATCGGTATTCAACACTGGACGTGCAAGTTGAGCTTCAGGAGCGTGCTCGGTATCGGTTGCGAGCGGCCTATGCCTATGCTTTTGGCGCGGATACATCGCTTGGCGAGCGAAAACTCATTCCAAGGCATACACTGTCACTTCTCGGTAGTGTGCGTCTCAGCCGCGCCGTTACCGCCACGGCTGAGTATTACTATGCCAGCAAATGGATATGGGATGACGTGAGCGACAAATCGAGGCTCAACAGGCTGGATTTACGGCTGGCCAAGAGCATAAGGCTGGCGCGAATGGATGCATCTTTCGCCCTGCAAGCAGAACTGGATCTGGGCGATAATGTTGATTACCTGTCGCGCAACGATGTCGATAGCCTGTACTTCGCACGGTTGACGTTACAACTGCCCTAGCTGGGAAATGACACAACGTGCGTGCTATCGTAGTCACGTTAACATCGTGGTGGTGTTTGTACTGCTGTGCCTGACATGTCGGTTGGCATTCTCCCAGCACAACACCCGTTCGCCAGCTGATGCCGATATGGCGTTACCTGTCAGCATCGTCTTTGTACTGGGATTGGCAGGCTCGCTCAACACCGATGTCCGGGAAACCGTGAGCACCGTTTTTTCCAGCTTTGATGTCACCGTCATTGAACTCCCTGCTCAGTCTTTAACGGAGTCTCAACTACCTGATGATGCGCCGGTAATCGCGGTTGGTGTGGCCGGATGTCAGAATTCGGTCAGAATATTTACTCAGCGCAGTATCTTGTGTGCACTGCTGACTGAAGAGAATTTCAGGCTGATCGATCAAACCCGAGATGCAGCGGACAAGCGCAATGTACGTGCGTTGGTGATCGACCAGCCGGTGTCTCGGCAAGCGCATGTTGCCCAACACGTCTACCCGGCCTTGTCCAGGTTTGCCGTGCTTTCCGATACGCCCCCCGATAGCCTTGAAAAGGGCTTGTATGAACTCAGCTTCACTGAGTATCGAGAAAACCGTTCACTGGCGCCACAACTCAAACGGGCTATTGCCACAACTGATGCGTTGATAGCAACACCAACTGCAGCCGTGTTTAACCGCTCAACCTTAAGGACGGTGTTGTTAACGGCTTATGGGTACGGTAAACCTGTTATTGGCTTGAGCAAGGCCTATGTCAAGGCAGGCGCGTTGATTACTGCGTATTCCACACCTGAGCAAGTGTTAAGGGAAATCTTCGAGAACCTGAGTGAATCCTCTGATGAGAAGACTGTTCAATCTCGGGTGCGTTATCCGGTGTACTTCTCTGTCGTGGATAACATGAATGTTGCCAGGTCTCTGGACTTGACCAAGCTCTTTGAATTTGATGAGTCATCAACGTATCTCGATGGAGATTTTCGCTGATGAGGAACCTCTCCATTGCCAGCCATACGTTGCTTGTGGCGTTTGTACCGGCTCTGCTTGTGGCCTTTTTACTGGGCTTGTATACGATTGTGTATAGCGTGCGCGACAGTGATCTGGCTGAAGTTCAAAGAACGGTGGCGTTGGCCCAGGGGCTTGCAAATGCCAGCGAATTTGCCGTTGTCACACAGAATACGCAGTTACTTGATGAAATCGCACAGCCTGCCTTGTCCATCCCGTCTATCAGCACTGTCTGGTTTTACGGTCCGGACGGTGAATTGCTGCATCAGGCAGACGCCGTCGACCAACAGGACAGAAACATCGGGACTGTCGCAGCACAGTTTCGTCAATGGGTGTCACCCATGCCGCTGGTTAGTCGTGTACAAGCCCCCGTGATGCGGACGGATCTGTCGCAGTATGAAGATCCGCTGTTTGAAGATCAGGTTCCTGATGAACAGCGAGCGCCACTGTTTTCAAACACACCGGCAGAGGTCGGACAAATTGAACTGACGGTTGATCTGTCTCTGGCCTACAAGGATCAGCTGGTCACGGTTCGTCGGGTGTTGCTTTACGTATTGGCCTTCCTGCTACTCGCACTGGGTGCTGCCTACAAACTGGCACGATCTGTTATCAATCCCATCAAGTCACTGACACGTTCGGTACGCGCGCTGGCTCGCAATGAGTATGTGCAGGTGGATATTGATCCGGTCGGTGGGGAGTTGGCCGAGTTGGCTCACGGGGTGAATTCTCTATCGTCTGAACTACAAGCTTTTCATGCGCAGCAAAGCGATGCCATCAGACTGGCTACGGAAGATCTGCAGGCTACCTTGAATCTGCTGGAACAGAAAAACATAGAGCTTGAGCAGGCTCGCGAGACCGCCGAAACCGCGAGTGCGTTCAAATCGCAATTCGTCGCTAATATGAGTCACGAGATACGAACGCCACTGAATGCCATTATCGGTACGTTGTCAGTGATGAACAAGACCGGGCTGGATCTGTCTCAGCTGGATCAGATTGACATGATCAAGAATTCTTCCAACACGTTGTTGTACCTGATTGAGGACATTCTCGATATCTCCAAGATTGAAGCGGGCAATCTGGTGGTGGAGTCCATCAGTACCGATCTTGAGAGCTTGCTGGATGATGTTCATCTCACAGCTGCCATGCAGGCTGTGGACAGAGGGATAGAGCTTTTTGTGTCTCCGCTGCCAGACTTATCGCTTCGAGACGTCTATACAGACCCGATCCGGCTCAAACAGGTTTTGCTCAACCTGTTATCGAACTCGATCAAGTTCACACCAAAAGGACACGTTCTGTTGCACACCGAGTTGCTGGAGCATGAACCGGGCTTGCGGGTCGTCAAATTCAGTGTACGCGATACCGGCATCGGGATACCCATAGAGAAACAGAGTGTTCTCTTCTCAGCATTCACTCAGGTGGACATGTCCACAACGAGACGCTATGGCGGTACCGGGTTAGGGCTGTTCATATCCAGCGGTATTGTCGAGCTATTGGGTGGGGTCATTGAACTGACCAGTGAGGAGGGCGAAGGTACCTGCATTGACGTGATCTTGCCGTTGCGGGTTGCTCGAACAGCGCCCGTACAGAATCAGGTGGTTTCGCCTGGTAATACCAAACTGGTGTATATCGACCCGTATCCGCCGTTGCAACCGA
Organism: uncultured Granulosicoccus sp.; assembly: GCA_938016235.1. GTDB lineage: Bacteria > Pseudomonadota > Gammaproteobacteria > Granulosicoccales > Granulosicoccaceae > Granulosicoccus. Next base: position 3,104 of record CALLPU010000319.1, read on the forward strand.
TGCTCCAGCAGTATGTTGAGGATAACCTGCATACCGTGGTAAAAGACGACGCTGACCAGGGCTGTGTGTGTGTTCAGAATATTCCGAACAGGATACTGGCCAGTAGCTGGGCCGGAACGCTTATGGCTTCGGCGGAAACGGTCGACAGCGTGTCTGTACCTGACTCAAAGCCAACCTGTTCTTCGTATATTGCGTTAGTCAGTCAGATCACTCCGTTGATTCGAGCGCGGCTGGAAGAAGCCGGCTTTACCGGTTTTGCGCTAAAGACCCCGAACAGCATACGATTCAAGCGAGAGTTGCAGCGCGCGGTCAGCGGACAATCGTTTGGCAAGTCGGCACCGGGTTCGGCTGATGACGACAGGCCGGTAAAAACCTCTCGAACGCTTACGGTGCTGGCCGTGGACGATCAGCGAATCAATATCGACCTGTTGATGCAGTATTTCGACTATCTGGAGATACGGGGTATCTACGCCTCTTCCGGGAAGGAAGCGCTGGAGTATGTAAGCAAGGAGCGATTGGATATGGTCCTGCTGGATTTGCACATGCCCGATCAGGATGGCTTCGATGTGGTGGATGCCATTCGCCATGGTGCCAGTATCAATGCACAGGTGCCGGTGGTTGCCATGACTGCCGACGCGTACAGTTCTACTCGAAAACGGGCACTAGCGGCAGGATTCGATGCGTTACTGACCAAACCTGCAACCGTGCAGGACGTCAGTGACGCTATAGCACAATGGGCGAAGGATGCGTCGCTGAGTCGGGATGATCGTGAAGAGCGCCTGGTTGATATCAATGCGTGTGCGGATGCCGTACGCGGTAACCTGGAATGGGCCAGGGGAGCTCTGAAGACCTACGGAGATGAAATCCCCGGGCATCTGGACACCTTGCAGAAGGGGGTGGCGCAGCAGGATCGCCACGCATTGTACGAGGTGGCTCACGCCATCAAGGGTGTGTCTCGCCTGTTCCGGATCAAGGCTGTTGCCGATGCCGCCGAATCGCTGGAGAGTGTTTGCGATTCGGGTGAATGGCACGAAGTTGAAAGCCGAGTGACGTTGCTGAAAGCATTGTTATCAAAAGCCGCTGCCGAATGTGTCCGTATTTCGGTGTAGCCGGGTTGATCAAGCCTGCATTGAACGTCTCACGATGTCTTACGCGATCTGATAGCAGCGCTTTACACAATTTGTCGTGGAGGCTTTAGCGGTGTCACGTTGGCGACGGCGGCGGATGAATGGGCCACAACGCAATTACGGCCCTGCCGCTTGGCCGTGTACAAGCGTTCATCACAGCGTTTGCTCCAGGTAGAGACGCTCTCCGATCTGATATGGGCGGTGACACCGATACTCACTGTGACCGCACCTCGCGCGTGTAATGGCGTGGCAGCAATTTGTGCACGAAGCCTCTCTGCCACGCCAGCCGCTTTGTCTTGTGGCAAGTCTTTCAACAGCACGAGAAATTCTTCGCCACCCACTCTGAAACACAAATCGTCTTGCCTCAGCGACCCCTGCAACAAGGCGCCGAGCTGGCGCAGCACATGATCACCACAGTCATGGCCGTAGTCATCGTTTATGCGTT
>CALLPU010000320.1 GCA_938016235.1 uncultured Granulosicoccus sp.
CGACAAAGTGTTGCGTATCTTCCGGGTGCACATCGGGTTGTACTTTTTCCCAGTGACCCAGATTGAAATTCGGATAAGCCTCCATCACTTTGTTAGCCTGGTTTTTCGCTTCGTTCTTGTTACCGAGATAGGCATAAGAGGCTGCCAGTAGTCGTCGGCCTTCGGTGGGGCTGTTCATTTTCTTCAGTGTTTTTATCGCATCGTCGTATTGCTTGAGATTGAAGTAGGCACCGCCGAGATACCACAAATACTGGTCTGGATAGAAGGGGTTGAGTAGCAGTGATTTCTTGAGTAGCTCAATGGCCTCTTCCGACCGGCCACAATGCGCCAGTGCATCACCCATGTTGGACATGATATCCGTATCATTCGGGTTCAGTTGAAGCGCTTTTTCAAACGCAGCCAGACTGGCGTCATGGTCTTTTCGATACAGATTAACAAAGCCGAGTTCCCCGTAACCTCGGGCATCCCTGGGGTCGGCCAGAACCGACTCTTGCGCCAGTTCATGGGCTTTTTCCAACGCAAATTCAGGTTTGTCGGTCCAGGAATATCGCCAGTCGAGGTTGTGAGTTCGCGAGAGGGCAGCCATTGCACGCCCATAGTCAGACTCGCTATCCAGAGCGGCTTCGTACATTTGTCTGGCTTGTGAGTTTTGCTGCTGGTCGTACTTGAATATTTTCTGCTGACCCTGCAAGACCAGCGTATACGTCTCAATCAATGCCGGAATCTGTACGCGTCCCTGTGCCTTGGTTGCCGTTTGCGTTTGAATAGCGACAGCCGAGGAAATGAGATCAGTTACCTCATCCTGCAAGTCGAAGATATCATCAACCTGCCGATTGTATCGTTCTCGCCAGAGAGGCTCTGCAGATTGACAATCGAACAGTTCAACCGTTAAACGAAGCCGGTTGGCAGCTCGCCGTATGGAACCTGTTACAACATATTGAACTCCAAGCTCCTGCCCCACCTGTGTCAAGGGGACTTCCCTGTTCTTGTACACAAACGTTGAGCTACGGGATATCACGGCCAGCGCATGAAATCTTGACAGGTTGGTGATCAAGTCCTCAGTGACACCTTCAGCAAAAAAATCATCCTGATCAGCACGATCGACGTTGGTAAACGGCAAGACAGCCACGGTGGGTTTGCCGGTGCCCGTTTTTTCGGCTGTCTCATGGCGCAGCTCTGGTCCACGGGGTCTGGGGCTGGCCGACATGAGTGCAACCTGCACATCGTTGCTGACCTTGTAGATATCCACGGGATCGGGAATATTCTTCAGTTCCATACGACCGACATACTCGAAGCCTAGATTGAGCTTGTGTTTGACTTGCTCATAAACAGCACCGGAAATGCAAACACTGCCCACGCTTGCCTTGGATTCAATCCGTGAAGCGATGTTGACACTGTCGCCAACATATTGATCGGTCACACGCATGACATCGCCCATGTGAATGCCAATGCGAAGCCGCGCCTGCTGTTCATCAGGCAGTGGTTCGTTTTCTTTCTCCACCATTCTCTGAACTTCATTGCCCAGCCGTACGGCATCCACAACACTGTCAAACAGGAAAAACAATCCGTCTCCTCGTGTTTGGGCAAGCTCGCCATGATGCGCCAAACCCAATTCAGCGCATTGCTCAATCAGCTTGGCGATTCTTCTGGATGTACCTTCCTCATCCAGGGCCATCATTCTGGAATAGCCGACGACATCTGCAAACATTATCGCGCGCAGGCGTCGCGAGTAATCCTTGGTATCGTTCGTGTGATCGTTCATTTACAGACTCTGACTGTGTACGGTGTATCGACTGGCGAGGTGAAAAACACAGATTCCATTGTGCAGTTGGTTGTACTCATGGGCGTGGAGGCCAGCACCAGCGCTCCGAGGCTCTGGGCCCCAGTTCCATTCTGATAGCCGGATCGAGTTCCTGTTTGAGTTCGCTGCTGACAATACGCCACTCGTTTTCAAGCAAGCCAACTGTGCGTAAGTCGTGGTACTCGCCGTGACTGTACCAGGCCTCTCTGCTTGTACCCTCCAGCTGAAAACCCAAACGTTCAATGAGCGATGCAGAAGCGTCATTATCTGCGCGATACAAGGTGGAGATTCGGTGTAAACGCAGTTGCTTGAATCCCAGATCAATCATCATGCAGGCCATACGGATACCAATACCTGTGCGCCGCCAGGGTTCAGCGATAAACAATGGCAGCAGAGCGTTTCCGTGCAGCGTACTGATGGCTTCAAGCCCGGTCATTCCTACCGATTCACCGGCGTTTGTTTCCGCGATAAACCAATGACACTTGTCTAGCTCCTGATCGTCAACGATGGACTGAATCACTTTCGCCACAGCGTCCTGATTGATCGGCATGGGTACCTTGCGATCGAAGATTGAAATGTCTTCTATCTGCTGATACCACGTTGCGATGGTGCCGACGTCTGAGCTTTCGATAGGCCGCATGGTGAAGTTCGCCTCTTGGCTGGCTCCCGTGGGCGGCGGCTGCACCTTCGGATCTGTTGCCATCAGAGAGTGGCTCCGTTGTGTTTGCGTTGCCGGTAATTTTTCATGGCTTGAGCAACTGATGACTCAGGAATCAAACTGGTTCTTGGACAGCAGTGCCAGCTGCTTGTTCTGCTTGACCAGCCGCGTTGACAGTATTCTCATCATCTTGAGCGCGGTGCGCGGGCAATGCGTCACGGTCTTGATAAAGTGGTCGCGCTCGAAACCGATGACTTCACAGCCGGATTCAGCACGAACTGATGCGTTCCTCGGCTCGCCGGAGATCACGGACATTTCGCCAACCAGCTCACCATGGCCATGTTGGGCTATATTGACATCGCCATTGGGTGATTCGAGGATAACGGATAGTTCACCCTCAAGCACGCCGAAAACATTGCCAGTGGTGTCACCCTGTCGGATCAGAAAATCACCTGCATCCAGCTGATAGCGTTGGCTGACGAAGATCAGACGCTTTAGTAACAAAGGGTCAAGATCCTCGAACAGTTCAATCTGGCTAAGTCGTTCGTATTCGGCCTCAATACTCATGGTTGTACTCTTTATTGATGGCTTGACTGTAAAAGATGTCAGGTGAATGTCTGTGAGTCAAGTTGTCTCACGATTGGATAAGGTTAACCATCTTCTTGTTCGTATCAACAAAACGCTCGACGATAACCTGCAGAATCTGATAGCCGAGTTCCCCGTTGAGTCTTAACATGTCGATAAAGACTTCACGTCGGAGGCGTAGAGCCGTCAGGTCGGTAACTGCCTCCACGGAGGCACTGCGAGGAGTGTCTGCCAATAAAGCCAACTCCCCAATCACTTCATCAACACCGCACTCACGCACGGTATTTTCGTTTTCCCCGTCTGATATCAGGATGCTTGCGGTGCCATCCACGATGATATACAACGCATCCCCGGCATCTCCCTGATTGAACAGTCTTTCACCCTTTGCAAGACTGACCGTATCGCAGTTCTTTGCCAGAAGTAGCAGGTGTGGTTTGTCCAGGAATCGAAAAAGCGGTATTCGATGAAACAAGTCGAACTTGTCGCTCTCTTCAACAGAGTATTCTGTGCGGTTGGTTGACTCCTCGGCGTCCGTGTCTTCCTCATCTTCAGTGATCTCGGCAAGCTCTTCCAGCTTGACCATTTTTCCTGCCTGCAGATAAGCCACTCGGTCGAAGAGACTTTTGAATCGCGCCTGGTTGTCTACCCAGATCAGGCTCAGATTCGGGTAATCCTGCTTGAGGTTTTCAAGAATGATGCGAGTCTCTTTCGAATCCAGCGCGCTCAACCCTTCGTTAATGACAAGGACTCTGGGCTGCTTGATAAGAGCACGTGCAAGCACCAGTTTTTGTCGCTGTGAGACGGGCAGCAGGCTTCCCGCCAGCCCAACCGGCGCAGCCAGTCCAATTTCCAATACCGGATACTTCAAATCAAGGCTTTGCAAGACTTCAAGAAGTAAATTGTAGACTTTGTCTTCCGCGCCCAATCGTCCATACACCACTCGGCCGAAAATGATGTTCTCAGCGATCGTCGTTGAAGCGTTATAGCTGTCCAGTGAAAAGAAATCGATGTGCTGTCGAGCGTCGTCGTCCAGCATCTGGGCAAACGCCTTGCGTAATCGCAGTACTGCGGCTTTCTCCTCGGGCTCGAGTATGCCAATACGGTGTCGCCCGCTGATGACCTTAAGCGGCAGTGATCGAATCAGCATTCGATCCTGCACGGCAAGCTCGTCAATGGATGTTTTCTTGTCCAGCTGGCTGAGAACGCGCTTCAAATCCAGCAAATTGTCGGCATCGATGAAGCCGTATCGATCAAAAAACTCGTGGCCAGGTGGAAGATCAGAAAAAAGTTCAACCATGGTCGTTGCCGTGTTGACTGCGGCATCGTCCAGTGTTTTTGACAGGCCGTATTCTTCAAGCAGGCTGCGCAGTGTTGGATGCTCAGTCAGTCCGCCAGCTGAAAAATCGTCGTGGTTGGAGGCGCCAAACAGTATGTTTTCTGCCAGAGTTGCATTATCGTTGTAAGCATCAGGATCCAGAAACTCAACAATGGATTCAAAGCCGTTGTCGATCAATTTTTCCTTGAATAACCGTCTGGCTTCAAGCAGACGGTCTGCCAACTCGCTGTTGGTGGTGGGGTCGATGGTACGCGCCAGTGCATAGCGAACCAGATCATCTTCGGCTTCTACCGTAGTCAGGATCGAGCCTATGCGTTCTGTTAGTTGATCAGAGTCCTCGGCACCGGCACTCTTGTGGTCTACCCAGTCGGCATACAGATCCACTTCACTGTTACCCGACATCTGCGCTTCTTTTTTCCAGTCCTGAAATTCGATCGCCTCGTCCAGTGACATGTTCGACAGCAGTGAGTCCTGTGGTCTGAACTTTACACTCAGTAAAATGTTATCGCGAATGGATGAGGAGAATAGATAGGAGTCGTGGCCGACGTAGCTGACCGCTCTCCCGGTAATCATTTGTGGCAGTAGAGCGGCGTCCTGTTCCGCCATCATGAGTCTGCCGCTTGTGGGCGTTACCAGGCGCGCCAGCATCTGAGCCAATCCGTTTTTACCACTACTCCCTGCACCTACCAGCGTTACCCAGGAACCCGGGTCGACGGTTAATGAGACGTTGCTTATCTCCCGGACACCATCCGCTCTTTTCAAGCTGATGTTGTTTGCAACGATGGGCAGGTTCTTCACCTCACTTAACCAGTCGGGTGAGACAGGTGATTCAGCTTCTGGCTTGTTTTCGCTGAGGGCGAACTGCTCTGTGAGAATCTGATATTTCAATCGGGCATCAGCCTGGCCTTGATACCAGGCAAGTAGCTCCTTCCACGGCGGCGATAAGTCCTTGTAGGCCGCCAGCGCTGCAACGAGAGCACCTACAGACATATCACCACGAATAACCAGAATTCCACCGATCAGATAGAACAGAAACGGTGTCAACTGCGCAATAGAGTTGTTCAGGAACTTGATGAAGAATTTCTTGCGGTAGATTTGCACCCTGATGTTGAAGATGCCACCCAACAGCTTGGAGAAGTGGTCTTTGAAAAAGCCGCTGTTGTCATTGACATGAATCTCGTTGATACCGGCTACCACTTCTCCCAGGTTTTCCGCCAGCTTGCGCATGCGAATGGTTCGCTGCTGGTTCAACAGGTTGACCTGCCGTTGCAATTTGGGAATAAGCCAACCCTGGAGGGGATAGAGTGCGATAGCTGCCAGTCCCAGCTTCCAGTCCTGCGCAAACATGAAGGCCAGAATGGTCAGCAGCAATCCACCCTGATACAGCGGCAAGGAAAAAGCCTCGCCGATGAATCCGCCCAGTGGTTCTGTTTCCTGATTCACCATGGAAACCAATTCGCCCTGGCTCGTGTTTCTGAAGCGAGCCAGCGGGAATTTCATGATCCGGCCGATGAGCTGCAAGCGCATGCGCCGGAGCATGCGTTCGCCCAGCGTGCCTCTGTAGATATTGACGAAATACTTGAACCCGCTGTTGATCAGGACGAGCAGCAGAAATACGATACAGAGCAGAACGAGATACGGGATCTGTTCTAATGTGCCGAAGTGGGCAGAGTATCCGGCGAAGTTGAATGCGATATCAACCGGAAAACCACTACCGCTGATGGCATCATTGATGATGGTTTTGGGAAGATCGAGGCTAAGATAGTAAAACGGGAACGAGCTGACGATCATGATCAGCAGGACTATCTGCTGCCGCTTGCTATATCTCAGAATGTAGGCAAATAAGCCGTTTTCCATCTGGCGTGAACAATTCCCATCGTGTTTGCTAACCCTTGCCGCAGACGCTGGTCAGCAGAGTGAACCGAAACATGGCCCTCGGGCTAGCGCGTGCAAGCCTGACACCGATCAACTGCGTTGAGTATCGCATGCAACATTGGATTTGGCTTGTTCTATTGCGTAGCCAATCCGGGTAGAAGACGAATCGGATGCCGTGGAGCGAGCTCTTTCAGGATGCTGCTGATGATCGACAGTGCTGCGGGCGGGCCAAATCATGGCGGGGTGATAAATCGCCGATCGATACCCTACTGTTTTCAGGTGCTGACCGTTAAACTGCGCACAGGCTGGTTCGCCTGAAACGTGCTTTTTAGCTGCAAATATGGCTGTTTAAGGTGTTTTTTCGGGCGTTTTAGCGAGTCAAATTTATTAAAATCAATAGCTTATGAGGGTCCGACCCTCGTGGTTTTTTCAGGTAGGGGAAATTTTGAAAACTAATATGCGTTTTACAGGGTCGTCTGCGGTGCTGGGTCTGGCATTGATCGTGGGGGGCTGTGGGTTTGATGGAGGCCCAATCATCACTGAGGACATCGGCACCGTCGTGGACGACACCGCCGAACTGTCGATAAAGGTCAAAAGGGCGTTGCGCAATTCTCCGCGGACAGCCATCTTGAATATCAGTGTAACCACTGTCAGCGAAGACTCAGTCAAACTGTCGGGTTTCGTATCGAATAATGAAACGATCCATGAAGCTGAACGTGTGGCAAATCAGGTTGAAGGTGTGCGCTTTGTTGTAAATTCGCTGGTTGTACGTTGATCAGGCAGTTCGGTCCACCGAACTGCGTTGGGAAAAATACTGACTGACACAGGTACTGACGGGTATCCACGGCAGGTACTAAATTCAAGACAAAAAAAAGCCCTTCGAGAGAAGGGCTTTTCCTTAAGACTCAGCAGATATTAGAAAGATTTGCTGAGTTTGATGCGCCAGCTTGTCAGATCTTCTGTTGCGTCCTGGTTATCCGATGCAGCAGTGATTCGTGAGCTGATATCCATGCCACCGCCCAGTGCGTAGCCGAGGTCCAGACGAATGGCGTCGTCTTCTGTGCCGTTACCGTCATCCTGCATGGAAACAGTCAAAGTGGCTGATACACCGCCGAATCCGTAGCCAACCTGAGCAGAGATGCTTTCTGTATCAGTGTCGTCACCGTTTTCACGAGTCCAGAAGTGAGCGCCAATTGACGCACCTGCGAAACCGAAGGTAGCACCAGCTGCCATGGCTTGAGTGTCAGCCTTGTCTTCTGCACCGATGCCGATCTTGAAGCCACCCAGTCCGAATGTAGCACCGAGGCCTACCATGTCGGAGTTGTTCTCAGGCGAGAAGTTGGCAACGATGCCAACAGGGCCGAATGAACCGGAGTAGCTGATACCACCGTTGACTTCGCCAGTGACGTCGAAGATGTCGTTAGCAACCTGACCAACTTCAACAGCGTTAGGAATCTCACCGAAACGAACGTCACCGAAACCGCCCTTGATACCAACGTATACGGAGTCAGCAGAACCCAGAGTAGTGACTTCAGTGTCGTCTTCGTCAACTGTAGGAGTGCCTGGATCGAATGTTGTACGGCCTTCGTTGGACAGACGGTTCATGTCAACACGCAGGCTACCGTAGCCTGTGAGTCCGCTGTTCAGCTCGTGCTCGCTAGTAATACCGAACAGAACGTCATCAGCGTTGATGGTTGGGTCGGCGGCGTCACCGTCAGCATCAGTTCCGTTCAACTGAATTTGTACTGCACCGGACAACGTTGTGTCAGCGGCGGCAATCATGGGTGCTGCAGCAAATCCTGCGATTGCAACCGCGACAGCTGTCTTAGTGAATTTCATATGTTTTCTCCAATCAGATATTTGCTGTAAAAGCTTATGTAGAACAAACAAAAATGTGTTTCAGCGATGCAACTCTAGTCAGCGTGTCTGAATAATGCAACAACATATTGCGTTTTTGCAAGACAGTGACAGGACCAGCGGCGCCGCACGAACTGTAGTGTAGAACAGAAACAACAGTTGGCTAGCTGGAAACGCAAGAATAACCGAGAAATTCGTCTTAGTGGTTTTTTTGCAACACTTTCTGTTGTCTCGGTGTCATTCTGTTGGCTGAGATGTGCGGATAACGTGTTTGGTACGCGCACAAGGCTGCTCTGCAAGCACTAAATTGCGCGGGTGGAATTGATGGCTCAACACACGGATAGGGGCGGTGTTGTTGCTGCCGTACAGGGTGAAACTTGTCCAGTCAGGTTTTTATCAGCGCAACTGAATACCAGCCAGGCAGCGATGCGGCCTGCGCGCGGATGGTGGCTGAACCTGTGTAGCGCGTAATGTTGCGTAGCGCAGGGCAAGTTGCCCTGCTGGCAAACAGGTCTATAGTGGCCCGCGCACGCCGCATGACGACGCGGCGGGCCTGAGTCAGGTGACCTTTGCGGCGGCCTGGCGGCGCTCCATCGCGCGCCGTTTCGCGTCGACAGAGGGTTGTGTTGCCGGTGTACTGTCCTCGGACAGGGTGATGTTCAATTCCAGAACATCGCAGTCGTCCTGAGAATCCAGCTGCACGGACACTGCGTCATCCCCAACGGCTACGTACTTCTTGATGACGTCCAGAATGTCCTGCTTCAGCATAGGCAGGTAGTCAGGGCCATCTCGTCCGGTACGTTCGTGCGCAATCAGCACCTGCAGTCGATCTTTGGCAACCTTGGCCGACGCGTCCTCTTTATTGGATCGAAAAAATCTGAAGAAGCCCATGTGTCTCTACCCGAAAAGTCGCGACAGGAGCCCTTTCTTCGGGGCTTCCATGAAGCGATGTGGCTTGGATTCGCCGAGCAGGCGATCGATGGCATCTGAGTAAGCCTGCCCAGCCTCACTTTCATCATCCAGGATGACCGGTTTACCGGCGTTGGAACAGTCCAGGACAGAGGGAGACTCAGGGATAATTCCCAGTAGCGGAATGGCGAGCAGGTCAACGATGTCATCCACGCTCAGCATTTGCCCGTCTTTAACGCGAGAAGGGTTGTAGCGAGTGATCAGCAGGTGTTCCTTGACCGGTTCTTCATTCATTTTCGAGCGTTTCGATTCGCTCTGCAGAATACCCAGGATTCTGTCGGAGTCGCGAACCGACGATACTTCCGGGTTGGTGGTCACGATGGCCTCATCCGCAAAGTACAGGGCCATCTTCGCACCTTTCTCGATGCCAGCTGGCGAATCGCAGATGATGTAGTCGAAGTCACTTTTCTTCAGCTTGTGCATGACCCGGGCAATGCCTTCAATCGTCAATGCGTCCTTGTCGCGCGTTTGCGACGCGGGCAGGATGTAGAGGTTTTCAATCCTCTTGTCCTTGATGAGGGTCTGGTGCAGGCTGGCTTCCTGATTGACCAGGTTAACCAGGTCATAAACCACACGACGCTCACAGCCCATAATCAGATCGAGATTACGCAATCCGACGTCAAAATCGATTACAACCGTTTTGAAGCCGCGTTTGGCAAGCCCGGTGGCAATGGATGCACTGGTGGTTGTCTTGCCGACTCCACCCTTGCCCGAGGTAACGACAATTGTCTTGGTCAATCTCCCACTCCCAAAATTTTCTGTTTCAAAGCGGCTCTATGTTGAGCCTGTCTTCATCGAGCCAAATTTGCGCGGGTTTGCCGCGCAGTTCTTCCGGTATGGTTTCGAGCATTCGATAGTTACCCGCAACCGATACTAATTCTGCTTCCAGCGACTGACAAAAAATACGTGTTTTGGTATTGCCTGAAACACCACACAGGGCGCGACCTCTCAAAGGGCCGTAAATGTGGATGTTGTTATCGGCGATGACCTCTGCACCGGGTCCTATCTGTCCCATGATGATGAGATCCGTATCTCTGGCGTACACTTGCTGTCCTGACCTGACGGGCTTGTCGATTAGCAACGGAGCTTTCACAACGTACTCGATTTCGCGCGATAAAGACAGATTGACATCCGGTGTGATCTCTGTTGTTGCGCTCCCCGTCATGTCTGAGACCGACGCCTCTTCAGTAGCCGGTTTTTCAACACTTGAACGGCGTGCACCACCATCAATCAATGGTATCGCGATTGACTGTGCCAACGGTGAAGATTTGTCGCCAATGCTGGCCACAATAGGCACAAGTTGATGACGTTTGATGCATTCGATCAGTTTGACGGCGTCGATCAGGTCTTCCTGATCTTCGATCAGGCTGAAGTCGATGACCACTGGGGTGTCTTTGAAAAATCCTGGCGCCTGTTGTACTTTATCAGCCAGTTTCTCATCAATGACATCCAGGTCACTGGTGTGGAGCTTGAGCGACATGAAGGTGTACATGCCACCTTTCAGTTCGACTCCGATG
>CALLPU010000321.1 GCA_938016235.1 uncultured Granulosicoccus sp.
GTTGTAAGAAACTTTTGGAGTAAAGGCAAAAGTCTGTGACAACACCCTATAAAATGTGGTAGCTCTTTCCTGATCGACTATGCTAATTGGGTGCCAAAGCTTTCCAGCAATTCATCATCAGTGGCTACTACACAAGACAGATAAGCGAATCGGATCAGAGGCAAGAGGAAATCACTATTTGACGGGCATCGATAATTGGGCGAGTCTGCGCGTGTCTGTCATCTACGTGCAACACACATGCAACACACTGCGCAGCAGTATCATCATCTGCGTTCTGCCAATTCCAATGAGTTGAGACAGGCAGTACGCACGGCACGTTATCAAAGCCATACGGCTGGGCTTGCACCCGGTTGTCTGCAAGCCAATATCATCATCCTGCCCGAGTCTGAAGCGCTGGATTTCATGCGCTTTTGTCAACGGAATCCCAAGCCGTGTCCGTTGGTTGGTGTGTCGGAAACCGGCAATCCTGTCATGCATACGCTGGGTGAAGACATTGATATTCGAACAGATGTACCGGCCTACAATGTTTATCGCCACGGAAACCTCAGCGAGTCGCTAACCGATATCGAAGCACTCTGGCAACCGGATCACGTGGCTTTTGCGCTGGGCTGTTCGTTTACGTTTGAGGACGCGCTGACCAGGGCCGGAATTTCTGTCTGGCACATCGAAAACAACAAGACAGTGCCCATGTATCGCTCTAACATCCTGACCTGTGCTGCCGGTGCTTTTGGTGGCGAGATGGTTGTCACGTTGAGAGCGATCGATAAACATCGTGTAGACGAGGCGATTGCCATCTCCAGGCAATTCCCGCTAGCGCACGGAGGCCCGGTTCACTTGGGAGATCCCGACGCTATCGGCCTGCACGATTTAAGCAAGCCAGAGTGGGGTGATGCACCGCCTGCATTGGCAGACAAGGTACCGGTTTTCTGGGCCTGTGGGGTAACACCACAGCATGCGTTGATGCGCGCGAAACTGCCGTTGTCCATCAGTCACAAGCCGGGGCACATGCTGGTAACCGATATTGATGATCAGGCTGAAGTTCCCGTTTATCAGCGCAATTGATTGATCACGCTTCGTTACGCAAGCAACGCTGTTTCGCAATCCTGAGCAACGCTTAACAATCCGTCATCGTGATTTGCAGGAGCACTGAGCATGATGCCCGTGGGTGTGTTGTTGTGATGATACGGAAGTGAGACGCTGCAACCGTTTAGCACGTTGGCGATAGAGGGATTTCTCAGCACCAGCAGGTTGAGCCGATTATAGGTTTCATCATCGGTAAACTCTGTAAACCTCGGGGCAGAGATGGGAACGGTGGGCATCAACAGTACGGTATCAGCCATCTCGCTCTGGAAGCGTCTGCACAAGGCTTGACGCTCATTCAGTGTTTTTCGATAGGTAACAGCATCGACGTCTTCGGCGCGAGCCAGACGGCTGGCAATTCTTGGGTCGATCAAGTGCTTGCTGTGAGCGTACGCATCATCGTAAACCGCGCGTGCTTCAACGGCGGCAAACTGCCAGATAGCCAGAGTCGCCAGTGAATCGAGTAACGGGACAGGCCGTGTCTCAATATTGAACCCGGCTCTGGATAGTTTTTGAACTGCGTGGTCAAATCCTTGCGCTACAGCACTGTCAAGGTCCTCCATGACGTAGTTGCTTGGTATCACGAATACCGGCTTGTGTACGGCTTGTGCGCCCTTACCGGGTTGACGCATGACCTGAAACGCAAGCTGGCAATGGCGAACGCTGTTAGCCATCGGACCCACACTGTCCAGTGTGTGTGAGAGCACTTTGCAACCATCACGGGAAACCGCTGACTGAGTTGGTTTAAAACCCACTATGCCGTTAAATGCTGCGGGTATGCGCAGCGAGCCTCCGGTGTCGGTACCTATGGCGATATCGCACACACCCGTGGCCACAGACACGGCCCCACCGGATGTTGAGCCGCCGGGAATACAGTCGGGTAGCAATGCATTGGCAGGCGTACCGTAATGTGGATTAAGCCCCAGACCTGAGTAGGCCAGCTCGGTCATGTTGGTATGCCCGACCAGCAGCGCACCGGCTATGCGCAACTGCGCCACCACCATTGCGTCGGTGAGAGCAGGCGGGTCATTCTGGAGAAAACGGGTGCCGGCTCGAGTCGTGTAGCCAGCAACATCAAACAGATCCTTGATTGACACCAATGCCCCGGCTAGCGGTGAGGATGTAGCGTGGGCATGTTCCGGTTTACTCTGGTTGAAAATCTGTGTGAACACATGTTTCAGATTTTGCGCAGGCGTCGTGATTTTCGCATGAGCATCACGCAGTCTTTGTTGGCCTGTATCAACAGACCAGACCGACTGACGAGATGCTACTGTGTGTGGTTCATGCATTCAGGTATCGCCGTGAAACGGTTCTGGCAAGTTCTGCTGCCTGAACACACAACTCGTTACGAGGATCACCGACAAAGGAGGCGGTGAAGTTCAATGGTGCAAGCTTCCAGCCGGGGTCAAACTCCACGATGCGGCCCTGGCTGATCAATGTATTGCCCAGCTGACGCGGGAACATACCCACACCAATGCCAGAGGCCACCATTTCCAGCCCTGCGTAGATAGAGCTTGACGGGAAGATCTTGATGTCCTCACCGTAGCGTTTGGTGAGCTGACTGCGCAGTTCGCGGTAGGGTCTTGAATTGCGATTGTATGAAATGATCGGTGTGGTTCCGAGCTCTGGCACCGCGCTATCGGTTGTGGCAAACCAGGCCAGATCAATGGCCGGTAATTCGATGTTGTCGATGGAAAACTCCGATACTGGGCCCATGAGAATAGCAATGTCGAGTGAGCGTTCCATCAATTGCTGACGAAGATCCACGGTGACATCCACTGAGATCTCAACGTTCAGGTTCGGGTATTTGTCATACAACGCCGTGAGAAAAGAGGGTAGCCAGAGTTGCACTATGGTTTCTGCAACACCGATTCTCAACAAGCTGTTGACACTGTCGGCGGGAACCACGTTGGATTTTATACGTTCAATGATATCGGCGATTTTTTCAGCGTAGTCGCGCAATAACACACCTTGCTTGGTCAGTGACACCCCTCGATGTGTGCGATCAAACAGCGTGGTGCCGAGTGACTGCTCCAGTGCCGCGATACGGCCAGACACCGCAGGCTGCGTAATATTCATTTCCTGAGCTGCTTTTCGCACACCGCCAAGCCGCGATACCCAGAGAAAGGTTTTTAACTGATCCAGTGTCATGCAATTTTCCGTGTCGTGAGAGCCTGCCTAGGCGATGACAGGCAGCTCCTCTACCCGGTACTCCAGATGAATACTCTGGTTCAAAACCGGATCTTCGAGAGACATGCGATAGTGGCAAGCCGGTCTGACGCCACCGATGGCGCCCAGTGTTCCACATAACATGGCGGCGTGTTCTGACAGGTCGGCAGCCTCTATCAAGTGTTGCAAGGGTTGAATGTTTGCCAGCGTGCCCTCCTGATACGCCACCCACTCGTTGTTTTCCTGAATCGTGCAGCGCAAGGTGATGTCATCAAGGTGTTGCAAGACACTATCGAGTGGCCAGAGCTCATTGGCTACCGGTTTGCCACAGGCTTGCTTGGATGCAGCTACTGAAACGGCCTCCAGCTGCCTGTCTGTGTGATCGGATGCCAGGCCAAGCCACCATTGATCACGGTTACGAATCAGCAGAGGCTCAACTTCGCCAGAGCTGGTGTTGCCGAGTACTTGCAGGTTTTCAGACTGCGTGGCGAGGCTAGCGGATACGCGGTAGTACAAGGGAACCTGTGATGGCGGTGCAATACCCAGCGCGGCCAGCTCTTCTATATGGTGATCAACAGCAGAACGATCTCGCCCGGTCCAGCCTGCAATAACCAGATGGTTGATCGTCAGCAGCAAGCGGCTGTTGGCATGCGTGAATTCCATGATTGATCCGGCTATAAGTGAGTAGGCAGGTATAGGGCAATGGCCGGGAAAATCACCAGCAGGGCAACCATCACCAGCATGGCGATGGCATACGGTATGACACCGACCATGACGTCGCTGAAACGCCCGCTTTTACGAGCAGCCTGGACAACATAGAGATTCAGGCCCACCGGTGGCGTGATCAGTGCCATTTCAACCAGCATGATCATCAGTATGCCGAACCATATAGGGTCATAGCCCAGTTGCAGAATGATAGGCACGACGATAGGAATGGTCGCCACCATCAGAGAGAGCGTTTCAATGAAGAATCCGAGAATGATGTACATCACGATGATGACCATCAACGTGGCGAGTGGT
Source organism: uncultured Granulosicoccus sp. (assembly GCA_938016235.1). Lineage (GTDB taxonomy): Bacteria > Pseudomonadota > Gammaproteobacteria > Granulosicoccales > Granulosicoccaceae > Granulosicoccus. The sequence continues at coordinate 4,270 of CALLPU010000321.1, forward strand.
CCTAATCCAAGGCCTTGCAGGAAGTCACGCAACGCACCGCTGACGCCCGCAGCTGTGAGTACGAAATTCAGTACGTAAGCGCCGATGACCACCAGCATGATCATGGAGGTGGTGCGTACAGTCCCTTTGAGGCTGTCGATCAACATGCTCATCGACAGGGCTCTTTGCATGGCCGCAATGATGAAGGCCATGGCAACACCCACGGCGGCAGCTTCGGTGGGTGTGGCCCAGCCAGCGTAAATGGACCCCACAATGGCGGTAAACAAACCCAGCAAAGGCACCAGATTGACCAGAGCGGATAATCTACGCTGCCAGTCGGCCTTGATCCCCGGGCCACCCAGCGACGGTTTCAGCGTGCACAACAACGCTGTTACCGCCATGAACATCAACGCGAGCAGCAAACCGGGCACCAGGCCTGCCAGAAACAGTTTGGGTATGGAGGTTTCTGTCAGAAACCCGTAAACGATGAGGTTGATCGACGGTGGGATCATGATGCCCAGCGTGCCGCCTGCAGCGATCGCACCGGAGAACAATCTTGGATCGTAATTGAGACGCTCGGCCTGTGGCATGGCCACTGAGGCCACGGTGGCGGCCGTGGCGACCGATGAACCAGAGGTTGCCGAGAACAACGTGGCCGTGGCTATGTTGGCGTGAATGAGCCCACCGGGTAACCAGGAAACCCAGGCTTCGAGTGCAGCATACGTGCGCTGTGCTACGCCACTTCTAACCAGTACTTCACCGAGTAGCACGAAGAAGGGTATGGCGATGAGTGTGGCGCTGTTGGACGAAGACCAGATAACCTGACCGAGCCCACGCATCAGCGGAAACGGACTGAACAAACCGTCGATACCGAAGGCCAGCAGAAACAGCACGATGCCAACGGGTATCGACAGAGCCAGAAAAACCAGCAAACCGCTCACTGTAAACAGGATCATGCTTCGTCTCTGATGCCTGCGTTCTGGTGCACCTCATCGAAGTCTCTGGTGACCAACAACGTGATTACCAGGCACAGCATGAACAGCGCGGATACCGCAAACCATAGCCAGCCTGCCATCCACAGTGACTGAGGAATCCACAAGGGCGTCTCCAGCGTGGTGTTGGCGGTTGACCCGTTGCTGATCGACTTGTCCAGCACTGGCCACACTCGGTAGGCAACTACCGTAGCCGTGCCGGCTAACGCGAGTATGGCGATGAGGTCGAGCATCGAACGCCACAGGCTGTTGCACCGGGTACGCAGTAGATCGATGCGTACGTGAGACAGGCTGGTCAGTGTGTAGCTCATGCCCCAGCTTGTGGCAATGGCCATCGCGTAGCCAGAGAGCTCGTCGGTGCCGCCGAGAGATCGACCGATCTGACGCGCGATGATATCGAACAGCGTGACCGATACGCTGAGCAGCAGCAGCGCACCTGCCAGCACCGCCAATACCTCATTGAAGCGGCGCAGCAGGTGAAACGTTGCGTTCATGGAAAACGCGGAGAATCCAGTCTAGTTAAGCTGAATTTCGACGCCAGTGGTCTTGCCGACCGTGTCGTTCCAGCGCTGACCCCAGTCTCCACCGGCACGCTCAGCCCAATCGGGCAGTACTTTACTCACCAGAATTTCGCGGGCTGTAGCAACATCAGCATCCGTGACGCCAACCAGCGTCATGCCGCGTTTTTCACCGGGGCAATCACCGGTTCCAGTCAGGCACGCTACATCGGTAGCCAGTGCCGTCTGCGCTGTGGCCCAGGCCGGTGCTTCCAGTTCCAGTTTGACCTGCTCTTCCAGCATGGCCTGTTCAGAAGCACTCATGCTTGCCCATTTATCCAGATTGATGGCCGTAACCACGGGATCCCATCCACCCAGCGGGATGGGCATGAGATGCGTAGACACTTCCCACCAGCCTGCGCTGTAGCCGGAGCCTGCACCCGTTACTGCACAGTCCACTACACCTTTTTGCAGAGCGCCCGGTACTTCACCGAAACTGACATTGACCGCTTCGGCGCCCAGTGCTTCAAGCAGTTTGCCCGTCATGCGACCGGATGCCCGGATTTTCTTGCCTTTGAGATCTTCCAGGCTGGCAATCGCTGCGTTGCAGAACACTACCTGTGGCGGGTAGGGAGCGATGCCCAGAACCTTGGCATTGAAGACATCCTTGTAGATGTCGTCGACCAGTGGTCGCGCAGATTCAATCATGGCCTTGGCTGAGTCGGCGTCAGTCGCAATCAATGGCACGTCCAGACCTTCCAGCGCAGCAGAATCGGATACGGCGTAATCGGCGACAGTCATGCCGACATCGAAAACACCGGTACCCAGCATGCGGAAGACGTCACCCCCTTTAATGCCCATCTGGTCGTGGGTGGTCAGGTTGGCGGTGAGGGAGCCATTACTGGCAGCCGGCAGCTTTTCATTCCAGAAGGGCGCTTCGTAGAGCTTGTGCAATGGCAGGCCGCTCCAGCTGCCCACAACAGACAGTTCCTGGTCGGCCATGGTCGGTGTGCTGGCAACGACTGCGCCGAGGGCAGCTCCCAGTAGGACGAGACGAGTTTTCATGACATTCTCCCTATTCGATTTGCCGCAGAGGCAGGTGTGGTTTCTAAGAGAATGCAAGCCCCAAGGTATAAAAGCAAATCGTTTCTTCTTGTACGCTTTGATAAACAACGCTTATAGGGGGCTGGGTGTAAAGCTCTCCTCATAGAACCGGTACCAGTTGCCGCCCATGATGGCGTTGACCTCGTCAGGCTGCATGCCCACCTCGGCAAGACCTTGTTCTATGTTGGCGAAATCGCGATTGTCGGTGAACCAGGAAGGCATGTCCGGGAACCCCGGAGCGCTGGCAGACCCCTCGCCATAGTCGATATCCCTGGACCAGCGGCCCACTCGCATCCACTCCACCACTGAGTCTGGCTGGTCCTGGCACAGATCAGTGCCCAGCCCCAGGTGTTCGATGCCATACGTATCAGCCGCTTTCGCGATCATGGTACAGAAGCTTGTCAGCGTGCAGTCTGTCTTGTTCTTCAAATGATGCGGGTACAACGAGAAGCCCAGCATGCCGCCATTGCTCGTCACCGCCTCAATCACCGCATGGCGTTTGTTCCGCCGGGCAGGCTCCCAGTCGAACGGGTTTGCGTGAGTGATAGCGATGGGTCTTGATGAATACTCGGCAGCCTCAATCGTGGAACGATCCGCTGAATGGCTCATGTCTACCACAAGCCCGACGCGATTCATTTCACGCACAACTTGCTTGCCCATGCGAGTCAGACCCGTGTCGTGGGTTTCATAGCAGCCGGTGGCCAGCAGTGACTGGTTGTTATACGTCAGCTGCATGAAGCGCGCGCCCAGGGCGTGCACAATTTCCACCAGGCCAATGTCATCCTCTATGGGGCTGGGGTTCTGGAACCCGAAGAATATGGCTGTGCGACCGGTTTCGCGGGCGAGCTGCACATCACTGGCCCAGCGGCCGGCGAAGATCAGATCGGGATATTGTTCGAACCAGCGATTCCATTGCTCAATGTTAAGCACGGTTTCGCGAAAATTCTCGTGATAGGCGATGGTGACATGCACCGCATTCACGGCGCCGTCATTCATTTGTCGAAATATCTTTTCCGACCAGTTAGCGTACTGAAGGTTGTCTATGCGCATGGTTGGCAAAGTTTACACCCAGCGGCGCACCGTGGTGTGCCGTGTAGGATGCCACGATGCGCAACGAGATACGGCAGCTGCTTCCAGGCCTGGATGTTCATCCAACGGTAGACCTTGGCCTGGAAACCACACAGCTGCAGCTTTTGCCTCGTCTCGGTGACGCGCTCGGTGTGTCACTGTCTGTCAAGCGAGATGATGCATCGTTGCTGGCGATGGGCGGCAACAAGGTCAGACAACTTGAGTACTACCTTGGCCCGGCAGCCCGAATGCAGGCGGATACGGTGCTCATTACCGGTGCAGTCCAATCCAATTTTGTTCGGCTATGTGCAGCTGCGGCGGCAAAACTCGGGTGGCGAGCCATCGTACAGCTGGAGCAGCGGGTACCCAACACGGACACGCAGTACCAGACCTCCGGCAACGTCTTGCTCAATCATTTGCTGGGGGCCGATGTGCGGCATTTCCCCGAGGGCGAAAACGAGGCTGCT
>CALLPU010000322.1 GCA_938016235.1 uncultured Granulosicoccus sp.
TCTGCAACAGTTTCTGATGCTGCTTGCGGTTTTTCAGGCCATATTTGATAGCGCACATGCCGGCGATAACCGCGGCAGCGATAAGTGCCAATCGAACGTTTGTGAACATGCCCACAGCCAGCCAGGCGATCAGCCCCCAGAACGCGCATTTAAACGCGATGCTGGGCAAGTGATTACGTCGCCAGAAAAAGACGAGCTGAAGGGCTTTCGAAATCATTAAGTGTCTCCTTTACGGGGGCAGGGAATAGGCCGCAGCGAGAATCTCCGTCAGTACACTGTGTGTCGGCACATGTAACTGCAGGTTTAGAGAAAAGGAACGGGGCTTCAACCTGGATGACAGGAATCGTGCCTGTTCAAATGGCCTCGTGAACCAAGAATCGGAATGATTCGCTGTTCTATCAGATGTGATTGCTGACTGTGTCGTGACTCCTCAGTGATAGACAGAGGCCTGTCTGGATCGGTCTTGATAGCCTTCAAGGATGTCTTGCATTCGTATGCGACACGATTTTCTGTCAATCTCATGAGTCAGGTTTTTTCGATTTCATCATGGAACACCGGGGATGATTCAAGGGTGGATTCCTGTTTCGCTGACGATGCTATTTCGTTTTATTTTTCAGACGTTTGATAACGACGGCTTGTTGATAGACAACTTGCATAGTCTGATAAGTAGAAACGTCAGTTCTGTAAAGACAGATTCATGTTCCCTGACGTTAATTATTGGCTGATCGTAACTGCTATGCAGTGTGTTAGGGTTTGGACGCAAGTTACGAAAAGCTGTTGAGATGTAAACGTCTGTCAGAGGCAAGTACTGACCAACCAGCCGATATGTATTTGTCCCCTGGCATTAGTGCACCAATGTAGAGCCTGTTGGTGAATCACAGTAAAAGGAGAACAAATCTATGAGTCTGACAACGAAAGTTTTGTTGGGAATGGCGCTGGGTATCGCCGTGGGATTGTTTATCAATATCCTCGGGTTGAATACCAGTGGTTCGTTTGTCAACGTATTTGTGGTTGACGGATTCTTTAACGTCGTTGGAAAGATGTTCGTCAATGCGCTGAAGATGCTGGTTGTACCGCTGGTGCTGTTGTCTCTGATTGGCGGCGTCTGCGGAATCGGTGACATTCGTCTACTGGGCCGAATCGGCAGCAAGTCATTCGTGTTGTACATGCTGACAACGGCTATCGCGATTGCTGTTGCTATTGCCATATCTGCTGGTATCGGTATTGGCAAAGGTATGAATATTGAGTCCGCCGCTGAGTTTTCCGGCAAGGAGGCACCTGCACTGTCTCAGGTACTGATAGATATTGTGCCCAGTAACCCGATCAGCGCCATGGCTCAGGGTGAAATGCTCTCCATCATCTTCTTCGCCATTCTGGTTGGTGTGAGCTTGCTGATGGTTGGCGAGAAAGCCAAACGACTGATTGAAGGTGTCGAAACAGCCAATGAAGTGATGATGAAGATGGTGGGAATCATCATGGCCATCGCACCCTATGCGGTGTTCTGTTTACTGGCAAAAGCGATGGCGGATCTTGGTCTGGACTTGTTGGCGCAGTTGATTGGCTACGTGCTGGTTCTCATCGCCATATTGCTGATACACCTGTTTGTTACCCTCCAGGTAGTGCTCAAGGTGTTCTCCGGTTTGAGCCCGATTACCTTTCTGAAGAAAATGAGGAACGTTCAGGTTTTTGCTTTTAGTACATCCAGTTCCAATGCCACCATTCCTGTCACCTTGCGCACGGTCACTCAACGGTTGGGTGTTGATCGCTCAGTAGGGTCGTTCACGGTTCCGTTTGGTGCAACTATCAACATGGATGGCACCGCTATCATGCAAGGGGTGGCGACAGTATTCATTGCCAATATCTACGGCGTGGATCTGGGGATCAGCGGCTATCTGACCGTCATCCTGATGTCAGTGCTCGCATCCATTGGTACGGCAGGTGTTCCCGGCGTTGGCTTGATCATGCTGTCCATGGTATTCACGCAAGTAGGATTACCCTTGGAAGGCATTGGTCTGATACTCGGTGTGGATCGATTGCTTGATATGGTTAGAACGGCCGTCAACGTTTCAGGTGACGGTGTTGTTTCCAGCATCGTTGCCAAGAGTGAGGGAAAGCTGAATGTGGATGTCTACAATGATCCGGATGCGGGTGCGCTGACAACCGACGAAGCTATCCATCTCGATGCCGGTGGGTCCGACGTAGCCACGGCGCGTGGGTAGTATTCAGTGTCGCAAGTAACAGCGCTGACTGATATCACCGGCATGGACGTACGGTGATATCAGTGTCGTTGCCAGTCAGGGCGTTTTGAGAGAGCTTAGATGATGGCGTGGCGAACTTTAGCCGACACCCATTCGCTGATGACTACCGTGGCCAATATGACGATAAAGATCATCGTGACTTGTGGCCATGCAAGCGTGTTGAGTGATGCCTGCAGTTGTACACCTATGCCACCCGCGCCCACCAGGCCCAGTATGGTGGATTCGCGAATGTTGATATCCCAACGAAACACCGATATGCCACAGAAAGCCGGCAGGATTTGCGGCACGATAGCGTAGTTTAAAATTTGCGCGCGGGATGCGCCCGTCGCAGTGATCGCTTCAATCTGTATGGTGTCGGTCTCTTCTATGGCCTCATACAACAGCTTCGCAACAAAGCCTATGGAGCGTAAGCCAATGGCGATGATCCCGGCCAGCAATCCGGGTCCGATAATGGACACCAGTAACAGCGCCCAGATCAGTGAGTTGATTGATCGGGATGCCACAATGATGAACAGCGCTATGGGCCTGACGAACAGGCGACTTGGCGTAGTGTTGCTGGCCGCCAGAAATGCCACAGGAATAGCGAACAGCACGCCGAGTAGTGTGCCAAGGGTAGCGATGTTCAGCGTGTCCCACAGCGGTAACCATAACTTCTCCAGATAACTCCACCGGGGTGGAATCATGCGTGAGCCAAGATCGGCTGCTTGTCTGGGCGCGTCAGTAACGAAATACCAGATGGTATCTTGCGTCATCACTTGCCAGCAAAAAACGCACAGTGCAACAAAACATAACCAGCTCACCCATAATACAAGGCGATGCCGGGGCGTTCGGTACTGCCAGGTTTGTTCAGTCATTGCACCCACCTTCGAACGTAGCCTGATGAGTACTCGGCCAGCATCACGATGGCAATAATGATGAGCAGAATGGCGCCGGCTGAATCAAATTCGTACCGGTCGATGGCGGTGTTCAAAGTTGCACCGATACCACCAGCACCTACGATGCCGATAACGGCAGACTCTCTGAAATTGATATCAAGCCGGTACAGTGACAAACCAATCAGCCGCGGCATCACTTGTGGCTGCACGCCATAGTTAATCAGCTGAAGCCACGAGGCGCCAGTGGCCTTGATAGCCTCCATCTGTTTCTCGTCAATGTCTTCGATGTCCTCTGCCAGAAGCTTGGCCAGAAACCCGATGGTGGCGAAACTCAAGGTCAGAAAACCGGCAAACGGGCCGAATCCAAACATGGTAACGAACAGGATAGCGATGATGATTTCCTGTAATGACCGAGACACGGCAATGATGGATCGACACACGTAGTACACGGCCTTTGGGGCAACGTTTCTGGCTGCACCAATACCGACCGGCACCGATAACAGCACGCCTGCAACGGTTGACGTCAGCGTCATGGTCAGACTCTCAACCAGCCCTTTGGAAATGTCTGGCCAGCGTGTAACGAAGTCTGGCGTAAGGAAGCCCTTGATAAAGCGCCAACCGCGTTCAAGCCCTTCGGCAACCCGCACCCAGTTGACATCCAGAGTACCGATGGCAAGTACAAACCAAATCAGAGCCAGAAGGCTCAGGCCCCAACGTAGCCACGCTCGTTGTATGAATACAGGTGGCCGGGTCCACCTTGTTGGGTATGAAGCGGTTCCCGAATCACCTGCAGTGTTTGACGGAGATGCCACGGATCAGGCTGCCTCTGTCTCTTTATCGAGCGTGGTCCAGTCCTCTTCGCCATAGATACGCGTAAGTACTGTTTCATCGAGTTCTGATGGCGCACCGTCGAATACGATTCTGCCCGCCTGCAGCCCGATCAGTCGCTCAGTGAACTGGCGGGCCAGCACCACGTCATGAATATTGATGATGGCAGGAAGTTGTCGCTCGTTGCAGATTTCGATCAGCAACCGCATGATCTGCCTGGAGGTTTTAGGGTCTAGTGAGGCGGTGGGTTCATCGACTAACAGCAATTCCGGATCCTGTTCCAGTGCTCTTGCGATGCCGACACGTTGACGTTGACCACCGGACAGCGCATCAGCACGTTTGCTGGCGTGTTCCATCAGTCCCACCCTGTCCAGCAGTGCGTAAGCTTTTTGAACATCAACCGCAGGGAAGCGTCTCAAAAGACTGCGCCAGAACGAAACATAACCCAGTCGACCTGAGAGTACGTTTTCCATCACGGTAAGCCGTTCGACCAGCGCGTACTCCTGGAATATCATGCCGATGCGACGCCGTACGGATCGCAAATCGCTGACTGACAAACCCGTGATGGGTGTGTCGCCCAGCGTGATTGTTCCGCTGGTGGGTTCTACCAGTCTGTTGACACAGCGAATCAATGTGGATTTGCCTGCGCCAGACGGACCGATCAAGCCAACGACCTGGCCCGCGGGAATCGTAAAGCTGACGTCGTCCAGCGCTTTGTCTCCCGCTGCGTAGGTTTTGGACACATTGGATACGCTTAGCAAAAAACTCTCTCCATAAATGCAGCAGGCCTGAAAATTTCCAGGCCTGCGTGGATACCACTTCTTACCTTAACTCAACCAGTACCTCTCATCGTCAGGTTTGTATCGCACCGGTGAGTTTGCTGGCTGTACGTAAAGGTAGAAGTGATTGATATAAGGAGTACAGCAGACCCTTACTGGCAGCTGTATTCCACACCGTTGGCCTCATCGATCTTGCGAATGACAGCCCACTCTTCCTGGAAGGTGATCGGGATGAACTGCGCTTCACCTGACTTGCCGAATTCGGCTTCAAGAGAGCTGCCTGCCCACTCAAAAGAGGCAAAGCCTTCCTTGATTTTCTCCTGCAATTCCGCGTTCAGATTATGCGCCAGGCCGTAACCGGTAGTGGGGAAGGTTTGTGACTTGTAAATAGACTTCAGCTGCTCTGCCTGAACAACATCGCGCGACAGCATTCTGTTCAATACAGAGTTCGCCACAGCAGCTGCGGGGTAATCCTTGTTGGCTACTCCCAGAATGGAGTTGTCATGCTTACCTGAGAAAACCGGCTCGAAATCGCTTCCGGCAGACATGTTGTAATCAGCTTTCAGAATGGCAGAAGGCGCTTTGAAGCCTGAATTGGATGTCTCTGATGTGAATGCGAGCTTGCCGCCTTTGATGTCCTCCACGGCCTCGATTCCGGAATCGGGGTAAGTGATGATTTCCATCTCGTAGCCGAAAGAGCCATCTGCACTCGCCATCATGGTAAATGGGCGAAAGCCTGCACAGGCAACGGCCAGAGGATTGGAGCCTGTGTTGAATCCGGCGATGT
>CALLPU010000323.1 GCA_938016235.1 uncultured Granulosicoccus sp.
GATTATCCGTGGCACCGACGATCTTCACTGGAAACCGGTGGCAGTGGGTTGCATCGGCTTGTCCGGTTTGTTGTTCGCACGGTTTCACGACTTGTTTCAAAGCCTGCTTGCACGCTCTGCGGTATTTCTGTTTCTGGGGGCGATGTTGTTTGTTGTTGGTCACTGGTATGCCCGAAAGCGCACTCGCCTTCAACAACCGCCGGTCGTTGATCATGCGTAGATGGCTGCTATTGGTCTGTCTGCTGATGCAGGCTGGCGTACTCGGCTTTATGGTTTATAGCCAGGAGAGCATTATCAAGCGGGGCACCTCCATTACGCTACGAACGGCTCCCATAGACCCCAGAGATCCATTCAGAGGAGACTACGTCAGGTTGCGCTTCGCCATCAACAACCTGAACAACGCACCAACCCGGTGGCAACCGGCGAACTATCAACCGCGTAAGGGCGATACCGTGTACGCCGTGCTCTCAGAACAACCCAGCGGCGTGCATGAACTGACCTACTTCACCAACACCATCCCCGGCACCACCCGCGCATCGCAATCCATCATGCTGCGAGGAAGAGTCACCGGCGACAATCACCGTTCAACACAGCAACAACAGGTGAAATTTGGCGTTGAGCAACTATTCGTTGAGCAAGGTAAGGGTCTGGACATAGAAAAACGTCAAGGTGTACGCGGAGGTATGCAGAACGCCATGCACGTTACTGTGGCGGTAGGCAACAAGGGCAAGGCGGTCTTGACAGGCTACTCGTGGAGTGAGCTGGCTACTGAGCTGGAGATAACCGACGCATTTTTTCAGGGCGATTCAACGTCAACCGCAGCCACTGGCAACAAAGCCGCAATCGATGAAACATCTCTGCGGCTACACATCAAGAACGTATCTGATGCGCCAGTGACGCTGAATAATCCAGGCGATAACTGCGGATTTGCTATTGAACCGGCATTCAGGTTTAAAGCACTCTACACAGCGGCTGACACTACCTGTGAAACCGTCACGCAGGTTGCTCTACAAACACTGCAACCCGAACAAACCGTGTCTCTGGACATTGATCTCAGTCAACCGCGCTGGTTTGTTCAGCCTGCCAATGAGTCAACTGCTACCGGTGTAGATGTTCGTACCGTGACGAACAACCGGCAGTTGTTCAGAATCGTTTATCGCTCCTCTGCCCAACCTATCGAACCCTTGTCTGATGAGGAGCCTAAATCCACCCGCCTCTGGACGGGTGATTTACTCAGTCAGGCCTTTAGCCCCCGCGGTAACGTGGATTGACACGCAAGCCAAGCCGACCTTTCGCGCAAGGCCGTGGGTGTCCATGACTGCCCGCACAGTAACCAGTCAATTGCCAGGTTGCTATGCTGGCTTGAATGCATCAAATCCTGGCCACGCATCGGCCAGCTGCGAGATCATGGCCAATTCCTCATCGTCCAGTTCGATGGACCCTGCGGCGGCATTCGATGCAGCCTGTTCAACATCGCGAGTACCCACCAGTACATGGCTGACCCCCGGCTGTCTCAGCGTCCAGGCAAGCACCAGATGCTCTGTTGGCACACCACGATCACGTGCCAGGGCCTTTACCGGCGCCAGCACCGCCTGGACCGCGTCCAGTGCCGCCGCTGAAAATCGGGGATTGCCCAATCGCAAGTCTCCTTCGGCAAACTGTCGCTTGCCATCGATCTTGCCAGTCAGCAGCCCTTGGGCAATCGGTGAATAGCACAAGAACCCCAGTTCGTGTTCTTCACAAACGGGTAAATTCTGATCGTCCTGCTCACGATCCAGAAGGCTGTAGCGTTCCTGATCCGTGCTCAGGCTACCCAGTTGGGCAGCGTGCACCAGACGCTCGGGTGTCTCGTTGCACAAACCCCACGCTCGGATAAGCCCTTCGTCTTTCAACGTCTCCAGCGTGTGTACGACACTGTCCAGCTCCGTCTCAGGATCAGGCCAATGGGTTTGATACAGATCGATGTAATCCGTACCCAGACGCTGCAGGCTTTGTTCAAGCTCCCAACGAATAGACTCAGCCTCTAACGTGCGAAAGATACGACGCCCTTCACTCTCCGCATGCAGGGTCTTGGATTCGACGTCCCAGCGTAAACCGCATTTGGTGGCAAGAATGATGTCATCGCGTGCACGCCCTTCAATGGCCTTACCGACAATTTCTTCAGATAAACCGAAACCGTATACAGCGGCCGTGTCAATCAAGTCTACCCCGGCATCCAGCGAAGCCTGCACCGCCTTCACTGAGGCTTGCGCATCTGCGCCGCCCCATTTCCAGCCACCGATAGCCCAGGCGCCAAACGCAACGACCGACGCTGGCATGCCGTGTTTTCCCAATACTCTTTTTTTCATTACTTCAGTCGTTTGATAACCGGTTGTTCATATTCAAGATGAAACTCATCGACGGCGCGAGCAGCAGATTTGGTCGACGAGGTGGTTGCGACGTGATACAGCGCTTCACCCTCATGCACCAGCGGCAACTTGGTGATGCCAATCAGAACACCGGATACATCGCTGACGACTGCCTGCTCTGCCTCGCCAAACGGATCGGATATGTATCCGAGCACCACACCTGCATCCACAATACCGCCCAACGGAATTCTCGAGCGCAGGATGCCGCTTTGCGGTGCTCTCATCCACACGCTGTTGTTGGCAAGCCAGGGTTTGTTACTACGTTCTGACGCCTTGCCAGGCGCCAGCATGTTCAAGTGCCTCATGACACGCAAGATACCTTTCAACCCTGCGCGTATGGCCACCTCATCGAAACGCAACGCTTCCCCGGCCTCATAAAGCAGTAACGGCAGATCACCCGCCGCATCGCGAAGCGTGCCATCTCGCGTAGCAGAATCGAGCAGTATGGGCGGTCCAAACGCTTGCGCCAACTCGAGAAGCTCTGGATGTGCATCCAGATCAACCCGAATTTGCGGTAGATTGGCGCGCCCCTCTGCGGCAGTGTGCAGATCAATGCCGTGCGTACACTTTTGAACAATCTCACTCATCAACGTATCGGCAAGGCGAGCGGCCATTGATCCTCTTTCGGACCCGGGAAATGAGCGATTGAGATCACGACGATCAGGCAGATACCGAGACTGCGATACAAAGCCGTACACGTTAACCACCGGTACCGCTATCAGTGTGCCGGCAAGACGATTCAACGCCTTGGTTGCCAATAGCCTGCGAATAATTTCGATACCGTTGATTTCATCACCGTGTATGGCGGCCGTAACAAACATGACGGGGCCTGCCATCTTGCCGTTGATGACATGTACCGGCATTTCCACCGAAGTATGCGTGTACAGCGGCGGTATGGACAGATCAACATAGCGCCGCTCGCCCGGTTGTATGCTGACATCGCCAATCGTGATGGGTTTGTTCTTGCCGGCCTGCCTGGCAGAGCCTTTGGACACGACTTCCTGTGTCTCGTCAGTCAACCTTTTGCCCCGCGGGTTTTCGTGTTGCCAGGTCGAGCGTTCTTTTCCAGCTGCTCGATAATAATGCCAGCCACGTCTTTACCACTGGCAGACTCAATACCTTCCAGTCCCGGCGATGAGTTGACCTCCATCACCAGGGGGCCACGCTCGGAGCGCAGCAGGTCGACACCGGCCACCGACAGTCCCAGCACCTTGGCAGCACTCACCGCCGTCGCGCGTTCTTCGGGAGTGATTTTGACAAGACTGGCTGATCCACCGCGATGAAGATTGGATCTGAATTCACCTTCAGCCGCCTGCCGCTTCATGGCCGCCACCACTTTGCCACCGACTACCAGGCAGCGAATATCCGCTCCGCCAGCCTCTTTGATAAATTCCTGTACCAGGATGTTGGCCTGCAGCCCCATAAAGGCTTCAATCACGGACTCTGCAGCCTTGTTGGTTTCTGCGAGCACCACGCCGATACCCTGAGTGCCCTCCAGCAGTTTGATCACGACAGGAGCACCGCCCACCATCTTGATGATGTCCTTGCTGTCGCCGGGCTTGTTGGCGAAACCTGTTACCGGCAGCCCAATGCCCTTGCGCGACAGCAATTGCAGTGAACGCAATTTGTCGCGCGAACGGGCCAGCGCCACAGACTCTATCAGGGTGTAAGTGCCCATCATCTCGAACTGTCTGAGCACTGCTGTGCCGTACGCCGTTACCGATGCACCGACTCGCGGTATCACCGCATCAAAGCCGGTGAGCGGTTTACCTTCCAGGTGCACGCTCGGCTTGCGCGACACGATATTCATGTAGCAACGCAATACGTCAATAACCTGCACATCATGACCGCGCTGTTCAGCAGCCTCAATCAATCGGCGAGTCGAGTACAGCCTGCGATTTCTCGATAAGACGGCAATTTTCATGAGCTGACTCCTGTTTACGTGTCTGCGTACAGGGCTCGGGCAGATACCCGGCCAAGAGAAAATGATAGAGAGGGATCAACCTGAATCCCCGGTGTCATGGATGTACGCCCGAGCAACATGCGAAACAACATGTCATCACGCTGCGACAGGGTCATCTCTATGTCGCGGATCTCGTCGCCTATCTGCAGTTGCGTGGTAATGAAGTATCGATCAGCAGAATGACCGCCCGAATCGGTTACGCGGCGAATGTCAGCCAGTTGCGCTTCGCACTCAATGACCACCGCCGTGTCCTTCTGCAACGGCTGCACGTTAAACGTCAGCCAGTCCTGACCACCATTGCGTTTGACGCGCTGGATATCGACGGCATGTATGGCTGATGTTCTCGCGCCCGTGTCTATCTTGGCTTTGATGGCCGGGATACCCAGCGCTGGCAGGCTGACCCACTCGCGCCAGCCTATTGTCAGAGGTGTTTCACCCTTCATGAGCGCCCGCCCGTACTTTGCACCGTCAGAGCGCACGCTCGCAGCGTGTTCAGCGCCGTTTCCGGCCGCGTGCGACCCCATCTCTTCAGCAGAACCCATTCGGCTGTCACCGTTTCAAAGGGCTTATTGTCGCACGCTCTTGTAGTTCAAGTGCGCACTGGCAGATTCTGCCAGCACCACCCGAGCATTGGGTATGTCGTTTGACAGTGCACGGGCACGCGCCTGCTCTTGCGTGTGACCATGATCCAGCCATCGCTGTATGAGGCGCTCTTCCAGAACCTGCTCGGGAACGTCCAGCATGATGCTCATATCAAAAAACGCCCGTAGATCGCGCCAGCCGGGGCGTTCCAGTAACAGGTAATTTCCTTCCACCAGCACGATTGAATGCTGATTCTGAACGGCCAGTGCCGCATTTCTGGCCAGATCAGCCTCGCGATCAAAAAGCGGTGCATAAACGGTGTCCTGGGCATCCGTCGAGTTACCGCCATCCGCGAGTGATGACAGTCGCCGTACCAGACTGATCAAACCAGCCACATCAAACGTTGGCGGTGAGCCTTTCACCGCGCGCGTGCCATGCTGGTCCAGTACATCGTTGTCGAGGTGAAAACCATCCATCGGCACCACAATAGCCGCCTCATGCTGAGCTGCCAGCAGGCTTTGCAGCCGAGTACCCAAATCAGCTGCCAGTGTCGATTTTCCGGAACCCGGAGCACCGACTATCGCTACCACCAATCGTGTGCTGTCATGTTGTGCCAGGCGGGCCTGATGTATGTGCTCCGCGAGTGTTGAAGGCGTTTCCATAACCATGTCTTTTACGTGAACCGGCTCAAGCGAGCTGTTCTGGTGGTGGTTCGGCCGCCCCTGTCATGAAGGCAACGGCATCGGACATGCTGTGATCCTTCGGACGAATAACGCACAACCGTTTACCCAGTCGATGCACATGGATTCTGTCTGCCACTTCAAACACATGGGGCATGTTGTGCGATATGAGCACGATGGGAATGCCACGACTGCGCACGTCCTGAATCAGCTCAAGCACCCGTCGGGACTCTTTCACGCCGAGTGCAGCGGTGGGTTCGTCCATGATGATAACCCGCGAGCCAAAGGCAGCCGCTCGCGCAACCGCCACGCCCTGACGCTGCCCACCCGACAGCGTCTCCACTGCCTGCGATATGTTCTGGATTGTCATCAGGCCCAGTTCACTGAGCTTTTCTCGTGCTTGTTTCTCCATCGCTTTTCGGTCGAGCGTGCGCAGCCATTTGCCCAGTCCCGTCTTTTTGCGGATCTCGCGCCCCAGAAACATGTTGTCGGCAATCGACAAGGCCGGTGACAACGCCAGGTTCTGATAAACGGTTTCGATTCCTGCATCGCGCGCCTGCATGGGTGATTTGAACGAGACCGTATGGCCATCGAGTGTAACCTCGCCACTATCGGGCACCACAGCGCCTGAAATAGCCTTGATCATGGTGGACTTACCGGCACCGTTATCACCAATGACTGCCAGAATCTCACCTGCACGCAAATCAAAATCGGCATGGTCGAGTGCGACTACCCGACCATAACGCTTCACCAGACCACGCGCCTGCAACACAACCTCTGCCTCACTCATGCCGACACCCGCCGTATCCATTGATCAATGCCCACGGCCAGTATGATCAGGCAGCCGATAGCAAAGCGCTGCCAGAGAACATCCACACCGGCAAGCTTGAGCCCCGAGCTGAACACACCCACAATCAGCGCACCAAACAGCGCGCCGAGAATCGAGCCACGCCCTCCGAACAAGGAAGTTCCACCGATCACCACCGCCGTAATGGAATCCAGGTTGGCATCATAAAAGCTCTGCGGACTCACAGATCCTACGCGCCCTATGGATACCCATGCACCCAGACCGCAGATAAAACCGGCTAACGCATAAACCGATATCAGCAAGCGATCTGTTCGAATGCCTGCTAGCTCAGCCGCCTCCTTGTCATCTCCCACGGCATACACGTGGCGCCCCCAGGCGGTGTTGTTCAACATGTACCACAGCACAATGAACAGACCTACCATCAAGAACGACCCATAGGTAAATACAGCCCCCCCCACACTGACCCGTTCACCGAAGAACTTCAGCGCCGGGGCGATCTTGTCGATGTCCTGACTGCGTATGGACTGCGACCCCGAATACCATATATTCAAGGCAAAGAAGATATTCCATGTGCCGAGCGTGACGATGAACGGCGGTAAGCGCAGAGTGGTCACGAGCAGCCCGTTGATCATGCCGCACAACGTGCCAATCAAAAATCCGGCAGGAATGGCAACAAACGCCGGCACTCCCATGACCACCGCGAATTTACCCGCTACTACCGAGGCCAGAACCATGATGGCAGCCACCGACAAATCGATACCGGCCGTCAGGATAATCAGCGTTTGAGCACAGGCAAGGAAACCAATGATGGTGACCTGCTGAATGATCAAAGACAGATTGAACGCGGTGAAAAAGCGCTCGCCAGCGATAAAGCCAAAGGCTGCAACACTGACGATCAGGATAATGACCGGCACCATGGCAGGGGCACCGTGCAGGAAATGCTGAATCTGTTGCAGAGGGCCTCGACGCGTCTCGAACTGAGCATGCGAGTCACTAACGGTGTTTGCACTCATGGGTTAAGCCCATCTCCGATTCGGTAAGTAGTGGTAATTGACAACACGCTCGCGTAGCGCATGGCTAACACGATTTTCTGGCCGGTATGTATTCTTCTGTGCATAACGCATGAGGGCGGCCGCAGCCACCCTCATGTTCACATCAGAATGTTCACACTCTACTGAGCTAGTGAATCAACTGTCCTGAGCGCAATCAGCCCCAGCAGCGATCCATTCCTTCAGCGGTATCAATAGACTCGACACCCTCGGCTGGCTGATCAGTTACCAGCGATACACCCGTGTCGAAAAATTCAAGACCTTCGGTTGGCTCAGGCTTGGTGCCATCTGCAGCCCAGGCAGCGATGGCTTCTACACCCAGTGAAGCCATCAACAGTGGGTACTGTTGCGAGGTTGCGCCTATAACGCCGTCCTTTACATTCTGCACACCAGGGCAGCCACCGTCGACAGACACTATAAGCACCTTGTCTTCCCGGCCAAACGCTTTCAGGGCTTCATAGGCTCCGGCAGCCGCCGGCTCGTTGATGGTGTAGACCACATTGATACCGGGATCCTTGATCATCAGAGATTCCATCGCCGTGCGACCACCTTCTTCATTTCCAGCAGTAACTTCATTACCAACGATACGCGGATCGGTTTCATCACCCCACCGATTCGGGTCAACCAGATCGATGCCAAAACCCTGCAGGAAACCCTGGTCTCGCAACACGCCCACTGAAGGTTGGCTGTCTGCCAGATCCAACATGGCAATTTTCGCGTCAGCGGCAGCGTCACCCAGCTGCGCGGCAGCCCAGGCACCGATCAGCTCACCAGCCTTGAAGTTATCCGTGGCGAAGGTTGCGTCGGCAGAATCGATGGGCTCCAGCGGTGTATCCAGTGCAATGACCAGCAGCCCGGCATCACGCGCCTGTTGTACGACCGGCACGATGGCTTTGGTGTCGGAAGCCGTGATCAGGATGCCTTTGGCGCCCGAAGCAATGCACGTTTCAATTGCTTGCACTTGCGTCTCATGATCGCCGTCTACCTTGCCCGCATAGGTAGAGAGTGTCACACCGAGCTCTTCCGCCTTGGCCGATGCACCTTCCTTCATCTTGACGAAAAACGGGTTGATATCAGTTTTGGTGATCAGGCAGGCGCCTACTTCATCCTGTGCCTGAGCCGGTACTGCCATTCCCACACCCAGCGCCAGCACACCGAGTATACCGAGTTGTTTTTTCACGAAAATATCTCCAATTGGTGAGCGCGCCCAAGCCTTGAGGCACGCGGTACGTTGCCCTCTAAGACTTGCCGAATTACTGTTCAGTGTCAATAGGTAATGGCAAAGGCAGCAGAGATACCCGTGCTAAATCGACTCTGGGTCGTTAGCGGCTCCTGTGTCCCCAAAACCCTGTGTAGCGGATACGCTGTTGCCGGGCTGGATTACCCGCCGATGTTTTCGAACAGCGTCGCGTAGCGCTCTACCATCTGCTTCTGGTCGAAGTGCGTCAACGCAAACGTGCGGGCAAAATCGGCACACTGCTGACGCAATACAGGATCAAGGATCAGTTCACGTAGAGCTTCGGCCAACGCTTCTGACGATCGCTCCACCAGAGCGCCACCACGTCGCTCGCCAAGACGAGCGACAGCTTCCGAGGAACCACCGGCATCAGTCAGGACCACCGGCGTGCCAGCCGCCTGAGCCTCTAGCGCCGTCAAGGGATGACCTTCACGGTCAGACGACAGTACAAACAAATCAAACGCTGCCAGCACGTCCGGGATATCGTGACGGGTACCGGTAAATACGACGTGATCCTGCAGGCCCAGTGATGCCACGTAATCAGCAATAGCCGGTTGTTCTGATCCATCACCGACCACTACCAACTTGATCACATAGGCGTGTAGATCCGGATCGTTGACCAGCAGATGCAAGGCATCCATCAATCGGTTGTGGTTTTTCGCAGGCACAAGTCTGCCTACCGTTCCCAGCACCACCTGTCGGGTTGATGTCGCGTCTGATTGAAAACCCTCTGCCGTGTCTGTGGACTCATCAACGCCAAGCCATTGCTTGCGCAACTGCGCCCCGGAACCGTCTGCATACAAGGCGGTATCAACACCGTTGTTGATCACTCGCAGCAACGCATCATCCA
Source organism: uncultured Granulosicoccus sp. (assembly GCA_938016235.1). GTDB lineage: Bacteria > Pseudomonadota > Gammaproteobacteria > Granulosicoccales > Granulosicoccaceae > Granulosicoccus. The sequence continues at coordinate 9,578 of CALLPU010000323.1, forward strand.
GCCCAACCTCTTCACGATAAAAATCGGCGGTATCACTCGAGACCGATACGAGTGCGGCCGTGCGCAACGCCAATAACCGATCTATCTGGCGGTAATGCCAGGGTTTCCAGGTATCTCGAGAGTGTTCCGTGGCCACCACTTTGAAACGACTGAAATACAGGGCGATTCTTGTCCAGGTATTGGCTACCCACAAATGGCTGTTGACACAGATCGGATTGATCTCTCGAATACAGCGATGCAGGTTTCCGGGCAGTTTGAGATCCAGCCCCGGCCGCTTGTTAAGTACATGCAGCACGATGCCGTCATTCAATTCGTCTGCCAGCTCTCCCGCTTGTGTCAAGCACACCATATGCACCTGCCACCCAAGCCTGTCGAATTCGTTGGCCATAGCCACCAGCATGCGCTCGGCTCCACCCACCGTCAGTGCCTCAATAGTCAGGGCGATGACGTTGCCAGACTGAACCAGTTTGCCGGATCCTGCGTCAACCATCATGCATTCACCAGCGTTTTTACCGGTGTCGCGATGCTGCTGGGAACATAGGCGTGGAACAGGGCCAATAGCTCGTCGATATTTTTCTCCTGATTGAACAGCTCGGCGACTCGAACAGCTGCTGCACTGCTCAAACGATGCGCTAGTTCCGGGTCCTGAGCCAGCGAATCGATCGCTTCGGCAAATCCATTCACATCATCCACCTCCACGAGCCGCCCGGTCTGGTTGTCGCTCACCAGTTCTGGAATTGCGCTGACGCGCGTGGTGACCACCGGAATACGCAGCGCCATCGCTTCGGCAATGACATTGGGAATGCCGTCGGGGGGCTGACCGGCAATCAGCCGCGGTGCCAGGCAGAACACATCGGCCGCCTGGAGGCTTTCGAGCACCGCAGAAAACGACAGTGCGCCGCTGAATGTCACATGCTCGGCAATACCCTGCTCTTCAACCAGAGCGTGAAGTTCTGCTTCCAGTGGACCTGAACCAATCAGCTGCAAATGCAGTTTTCTCCTATTGTTGATCAACCGGGCGCACGCCTTGATCAACACATCATGACCTTTTGTGGGTACCAGACGCCCGATGCTGAT
>CALLPU010000324.1 GCA_938016235.1 uncultured Granulosicoccus sp.
CATTGTGTGAGCCAGTGCTCACTTTTAGTACCGGAACCCCCGCTCATGCGGGGGTTCTGCGTTTCTGGCCCACAAAAATCTGACCCTTCAGGGGTTGCCTGGAATGCCGATACTGTTGGAGTGTGGCGGAAATCAGTTCCGCGATTGCCATTGTGTATCGGAAAGGACGAGACTTTTTGGATCTTCGTACGCTATCAGAAAAGGTTTACCGATCACGGACTGCTCGTACCGTGTCGGGTTCCGTTGCGATCGTACTGTTCCTGGTGCAGGTTTTCGTGTACGGCGGCGCGCTGTTCACACAATACCAAAACGATACGAATCAGCAGGTCAAAATAGAGAAAGCACTGATCAGCACGGCCTTTCGCTACAGCAACATCGACTCGCTGGACATCCCTGAAGCGCTAATCACGGACACGCTGGTAGGGCTGGTGTTGCTCGACGCTGACGACCGGTTACTGCTGAACAAGGGTAATACACTCGACTATGAGCACGGTGTGACGGAGCCTGCGAACGCCGGCTTCGTGGAGTCCATTCGTTGGGAAATTACAGCCGACACGGATACTTTGTCGGCTATCGCCTACGTGAGCATGCACGGGCAATTTGATGATGTTGTCAGGAACGGCTTGTGGTTACTGCTGTTTGGCTTGGTAGCCAGTCTGATCGCCGCAGCGGTTTCCATGATCGGTACGGCCCGTTACTACATCATGCCCATGGAGCGTCTGATACAGGCATTGCGCACCAGCCGAGAGGACAGTGAAGGCCGTGTGCCGGAACCCATTGAGGTTACCGAAAGCAATGATCTGAAGCTGCTGGCAGAGGAATACAACGGATTGATCGAGGCGCAGCGGAAATCAGCGCGCCAGGTCAAGGTAAAGCAGCAATACCTGGAGTTCGCGGCTCATCATGATCCGCTAACGCATCTGCCCAATCGATTGATGTTTGAGAACGCGTTAAAGAAAACGGTGCGCGATGCCATTGCCGATGATCTGAAATTCGCGGTGTTCCTGGTTGATCTGGACAACTTCAAATTCTTCAATGACCAATACGGCCACCTGGTTGGTGACAAGATGGTTGCCGAGGTAGGGAATCGATTGCGCACCATGATGCGGGACATCGACCTGGTGGCAAGACTGGATGGCGATGAGTTCGTCGTTATTCAGAAAGATGTACCGGATACCGAGGCTGCCGAGGAGGTAGCCAAGCGCATCATGAATGTGGCTACGGCGCCCTACGAGTATCGCGGATTTACCCTCAAGGCCGCTGTGTCAGTGGGCATATCGAGCTTTCCCGATGATGTGCATATCAGTCAGGATGAAGAGATGCTGGGGGAGGAAATCGTCAACAATGCGGCGGTTGCCTTGCAGGAAGCCAAAAGCAACGGAAAGAACCAGTACCAGCTGTTCAATGAAAAAATGCGGTTGCGGTTAACCGCGCGAATCCGCCTGGAGCAAGATCTGAAGATGGCGCTGCAGGACGGGCAGTTTGAAGTGTATTACCAGCCCAAGATCAACATACACACTCGACAGTGCACGGGCGCAGAGGCCCTGGTGCGCTGGCGACATCCGGTTAACGGTTACGTGTCCCCCGAAGCGTTCGTTCCCGTTGCTGAGGAAACCGGCCTGATTATCGAGCTGGGTGAGTGGATATTGCGCACGGCCTGCAACAAGACGCGTGATTTGCAACAGTTGGGTTACACGGGTTTGAATGTGGCTGTCAACATTTCGGCCGTGCAGTTTACCGATGGAAACCTGCTGCCCATGGTCAGCAAGGCGTTGAAGGAATCCAAGCTCACTCCAGAATTGCTGGAACTGGAAATAACCGAAAGCGCTGTCATGCACGATCCCGAAGAGGTCATTCATTCGCTGCACCAGCTGAGTAAGCACGGAATGAAGCTGGCTATCGACGATTTCGGAACCGGTTACTCATCCCTGGCCTATCTGAAGCGTTTCCCGGTCAACACCTTGAAAATAGATCGGGCGTTCATCACGGATATCTCCAGCGACAACGACGACATGGCGATAGTTGAAGCCGTGCTCGGACTCGGCAAGCACTTCAACATGAAGGTGGTTGCAGAGGGCGTTGAGGATGAGGAGCAACTGAATTTTCTGAAGTCCCAGGGTTGCGATATTGCACAGGGTTATTACATCAGCAAACCGCTGAGTTCCGAGCAGTACACGCACTGGCTTGAGCGCTGGCCGTACGGCGTACAGGGAGGCTATACCTCCAGCTTGCTGGAGCTTCCCTTAAGTGATCAGCGCACGGGTACTGACGGTTGATATACGGCACTGGTTGAATTGCCAGTACAACGCGGTATACTGTGTTGGCACTCATCACTGGGCAGATAGCACATGACAGACTCTGCTGATCCTCGCTGTAGCTGGTGCCTTGGCAGCGAGCTTTACAAGCATTATCACGATACGGAATGGGGTCGGCCTTGCCATGATTCTGTTCGGTTGTTTGAGATGATTAATCTGGAAGGCGCTCAAGCGGGGCTGAGCTGGATCACCATCCTTAACAAGCGGGAAGGGTACCGAAAGTTGTTCAATCATTTCGACCCGGAAAAAATTGCCCGTTACACGGATGCGAAGTTACTGAAAATTGCCGGCAATCCGGCCATAGTCAGACACAAGCAGAAGGTAACCGCCGTACGTAGCAATGCTCGTGCCTGGCTTGCATTGAGAGATTCCGGTCAGGAATTTTCTGACTACGTGTGGCGATATGTGGACCACAAGACCATCGACAACGCGTGCAAGTCGATGGCTGATGTCCCCGGCAGCACACCGGTATCAACGCAGATGAGTAAGGACCTGAAGAAACTCGGTTTCTCGTTTGTGGGTGCGACAACCTGCTACGCTTTCATGCAGGCGGCTGGCCTGGTCAATGATCATATGGTCAGTTGCCCCGCATACGCAGGCTGTAAAGCGTAGTTAGTGTTCGACTCTACTGGCCAAACCGTTTGTTTTCTTTTTCCAGCCAGTCCAGCTCTGCCTGAGTACTTGATCTGCCGAGCACCGCATTGCGATGCGGGTACCTGCCGAATTGTTCAATGATCGCCTGGTGTTCCAGCGCGTACTGCAATGTGCCTTCGGTAAATTCTTTCAGTTCAGGCGGTGCTTGCTGGTCAAGCGCGCGGAACAGGGCAATGGAGCGTTCCTGCGATTCAAGGGTTTCGTCATGCTCCAGAGGCATGTAGCAAAAGACACGTTGTGTTACCGGTAGCGTTTGGTCGAACGCGTGGGTCAGTGCGTGGTTGCAGGCTTGCAATGCAATTGCATCCAGCGCGAATGCCTCAGCGGTGCCACGGTGTATGTTTCTGTTGAACTGATCTGTCAGAACAATCAGGGCGAGCGTGCCCTGGGCATCGTCCATCCAACTGCCCAGCTGATCGTTTCTGGCAGCGTCGAGCGTCGCGGAATACTGTCTGGTCAGTTCATCGTCGAGCGCTTGCCCTCCCATGAACCATCGCTTGCTCTGGGGGACATCCATTCGCCCTGTTTCGACGTCCAGAAACCAGGTGCTCAGCACCTGTTGGGGTGTTTGCACATCAGTTGTGACGGGGGAGCTATCTGATCTCATGATGGTTACCGGTTACCCTGCAGCGCTGATAACAGAGTATGTCTGATTCTCGAGCAGTGCGGTTCGGGCCGAGTCAGCTCCTGTATTTACCAGAATCAGGTGATCGGAACCGGGTTATGCGGTGTTTCAATTCTCGGGCTATGGGCAGTGCTTTGATATACTCCACGGCCAAGCCTGTCTATCGACCCATCTAATCCGGAGATTTTTGACGCCATGACTACTGCCAATGCCGATCAGTCATTGAATACGGCCAGTACGTTGTTGGAACATCTGTTGCCAGCCAGCCAAGCTGGCAGCTCTACCTGGGCCAGAAATTTACTCGCCATTATCGCTGGCAGCATGTTGCTGACACTGTCAGCCAAGGCATCCATTCCCTTCTTCCCCGTACCCATGACCCTGCAGACGCTGGTAGTACTGGCGCTTGGCATGGTGCTGGGGCCAAGACTGGGTGCGGCTGCAGTCATAGCGTATCTGGCGCAAGGCGCCATGGGGCTGCCGGTTTTTGCTGGCACGCCTGAAAAGGGCATCGGGCTGACCTACATGCTGGGCACAACCGGCGGCTATCTGCTCGGTTTCGTATTCGCGGCTTTCGCCACTGGTTACCTGGCCGAACGTCAATGGGACAGATCCGTGCTCACTACCATCGCGGCCATGGTCATTGGTAACGCCATCATCTACCTGTTCGGGCTGGCGTGGCTGGGTTCGTTGGTGGGGTGGGACAAGCCGGTTCTGGCCTGGGGGATGACACCGTTTCTTCTGGGTGATCTGGCGAAAGTTCTCATCGCGGCAGCCGTGCTGCCTCTGATCTGGAAAAAATTGAAGTGATGAAACTGACAACAAGCGTTCTGCTCTCGTCGGCGCTGCTGGTTTCGTGTGCTGGCGATGGCCCTAAACTTGACGATCTGAAGGCAGTTGCGGAATCGGCCCTGAGCGGAGACGCGGGTGCGGCTTCCGGCCCTTTGAGCATAGATGAGATAACGCGTGGATTGAAAGAGGCGTTAACAACCGGTTCCAACACGGTTGTGAGTCAGCTGGGTGCTGCCAATGGTTTCAACGGTGATCCAGCCATTCGCATTCCGCTGCCGGCGTCGCTGATCAAAGCGCGGGATATTGCCAGTAAGGTGGGTCTGGAAGGCTCTTTCGACGACCTCGAAAACAAGCTCAACGAGGCGGCTGAAGAGGCTACGCCAAAAGCGAAAGCACTCTTCGTCAATGCTATCCAGGCGATGAGTGTTGAAGACGCCAAAGGCATACTGCAAGGCCCTGACGATGCTGCCACTGAATATTTCCGCGGTAAAACGGGGTCACAGTTGCAATCGGAAATGCGCCCCATTGTGGATCAGGCGCTCGCGAAAGTAGGCGCTGTCAGCTCGTTTAATCAGCTGCTGTCCAAATACAATAGTATTCCATTGGCGCCCAAGGTTGACGCTGACCTCACAGGTCATGTTGTGGAAGAAGGTTCGGATGGCATTTTTTATTATCTGGCGCAGGAAGAAAAATCGATCAGGGAAAACCCGTTAAAGCGCACATCTGAAATCCTTCAACGTGTTTTTGGAAGCCGGTAGAATCCTGAGATGAATCCACCAGATCTGTCTGATCGGAACGCTTTCGGGCGTGACGAGCTCATTGAGTGCGGCCACGGTAATCTGTTCGGTGAAGGCAATGCACGATTGCCTTTGCCCAACATGCTCATGTTTGATCGCATTACCCGCATTACGGCTGATGGCGGAAGTGCGGGCAAAGGCGAAATTATCGCTGAGCTCGACATTAACCCTGACCTGTGGTTTTTTGGTTGCCACTTCGAAGGAGACCCGGTGATGCCAGGTTGTCTCGGCCTGGATGCCATGTGGCAGCTGGTCGGTTTTTTCCTCGGCTGGAAAGGTAATCCTGGTCGCGGCCGAGCGTTGGGCTCGGGTGAGGTCAAATTTTTCGGACAAGTGCTGCCTTCTGCCAGCTTGGTTCGTTATGAACTGAGCATGACGCGTTTGATTGAACGCAAACTGGTCATGGGCATAGCTGATGGACGCATGCTGGTCGACGATCGCGAAATCTACACCGCTCGAGATTTGCGAGTCGGCCTGTTCACGTCCACTGAAGACTTCTAACGAGACCCCACCATGCGTAGAGCGGTAATCACCGGTATTGGCATCAAGTCATGCCTCGGAAATGACAAGGCAACGGTGACAGAATCTTTGCGCGAAGCTCGATCGGGCATCACCTCGCGAGAGATTTACAAAGAGATGGGCATGCGTAGTCATGTGGCTGCCGCACCGGACATCGACCTGAAAGAGGCCATAGATCGCAAGCAGTTTCGCTTCATGGGCGGCGCTGCGGCCTATGCCTACCTGGCCATGCAGGATGCCATTGCTGATGCGGGATTGTCGGAAGACGAGGTATCCAACATTCGCACAGGAATCATCGCAGGTTCTGGCGGCGGTTCTTCATTGAGTCAGGTGGAGTCTGCAGATATCCTGCGAGATCGGGGTATCCGTCGAGTGGGCCCGTACCGTGTAACGCAAACCATGGGTAGTACGGTGTCAGCGTGTCTGGCCACCCCTTTCAAGATCAAGGGTATCAACTACTCCATATCGTCAGCCTGTTCTACCAGCGCTCATTGCATCGGTAACGCACTGGAGCTCATCCAGTTAGGTAAGCAGGACAGAGTCTTTGCCGGTGGCGGGGAAGAAGAACACTGGACACTGAGCTGTTTGTTCGATGCCATGGGCGCATTGTCCACCAAATATAACGACACCCCCGGAGTTGCTTCACGCGCGTACGATGCTAACCGGGACGGTTTTGTCATCGCGGGTGGTGGTGGCATGGTGGTGGTGGAAGAGCTGGAAGTAGCCAAAGCACGAGGCGCTACCATCTATGCCGAAGTGGTGGGATACGGTGCGACCTCTGATGGCCACGACATGGTAGCCCCATCGGGTGAAGGTGCTGCACGGTGCATGCAGATTGCAAAGTCCACCGTGGATACACCGATTGATTACATCAACGCACACGGTACCAGTACACCGGTAGGTGACATCGCGGAACTGGGTGCGGTGAAATCAGCTTTCAGTGATGCAATACCGCATATCGGATCTACCAAATCTCTGTCCGGTCATTCGCTGGGTGCTGCTGGCGTACAGGAGGCGATCTACACCCTGTTGATGCAGCAGGCCGGGTTCATAGCAGAGTCGGCGCACATCACCGAACTGGACGCTGCGGCTGAGGGCATGCCTATCGTGCGTGCACGGGTTGACGATGCTGCACTCACTACCGTGATGTCCAACAGCTTCGGTTTCGGCGGAACCAATGCATCACTGGTGTTCCGCAAGCTGTGATTTCAAGGGCGAGCTAACGGTTACATAGGTACTCCTTCAGCTTCAAAGGCGCTGTCATCGGCCGTTACTGTTCATGTCCCCATGAAATGGTATGTGTCCCATGAAAGTGATGATTGTTGACGATTCGAAATCCATGCGGATGATCGTAAAGCGAACCTTGAAACAGGCTGGCTTCGATGACATGGAGTTCGAAGAGGCCGAGGATGGCACCGATGCGCTGGAAAAAATCGACGACTATATGCCTGCGCTCGTGCTGTGCGACTGGAACATGCCGACCATGGATGGCATCGATTTTCTGAGAGCGATTCGCGCAGCAGGTAACGAGGTCAAGTTTGGATTTGTCACCACAGAATCCACTGCCGAGATGCGCGCTGAGGCCAAGGAAGCGGGTGCTCAGTTTCTGGTTGCCAAACCCTTCACCGCAGAAGCCTTTGAAAAGGCTCTGCGTCCGGTTATCGGCTGATCATGAATTACAAGAAACCAGAAGCGGCTCAGTTGTCAGAAATGCTGACGATGGTGCTGGGTGATGAAACGGAAGTGACTGAGGCTTCTGCCATTGATGCGGGTAAACTCGGGTATACCGCCCTTTACGCCAACAGAGACGGCGAGACTGTAGCTTCCTGCTGTTGTCCGATGGCTACGGCTGCGGCCCTGGGCTGCGCGTTGTCCATGATACCGCCCGGCGGTGCAGAGGGTATGGTGGAAGATAACGAGTTATCCAAGATGGCGTCGGATAACCTGTATGAGGTGATGAATATATTTTCCAGCCTCATGATGAATGACAAGTCGGCACATCTCAAACTGGTCAGTGTGGATGCTGGTACCGATAAACGACTAACCGGTGATGACTTTGCAGAAGGGGCCTTCACGCTCGACCTTGGCAAGTACGGTAGCGGTGAGCTGGTGTTCAATCACAGCTGATACTCTCAGTAGATCAGCCAGGGTTCGTCCAGCGCAACGCGCTGCTCGCGAAGCGATTGAATATGCTCGTCCCAGAAGCGAGCGCTGGCAAAGAATGGGAAAGCCTGTTTAAAGGCCGGATCTTCCCAGCGCTTCGCAATCCAGGCAGCATAGTGGATGATCCGCAGGGTGCGTAGCGGTTCAACCAGGGCGATCTCTCGCTCATCGAAGGAGCGAAACTCATTATACCCGTCCAGCAAATCTGCCAGACGAGCTTCTGCATAACGACGATCACCTGAAATAAACATCCACAGATCCTGCATGGCAGGCCCGCTGGCGGTGTCATCAAAATCGAGCAGGCGAGGCGTGTCGTCGCTGCCCCAGAGAATGTTGCCCGGGTGAAAGTCACCGTGTAATGACAGCTCGTGATAATCCACGGCGTCCAGGCAATCGTGCACTTCGGGCAGCAAGTCATCAATCACTGATTCATAGATGTGTGCCTGGTCAGCCGGCAGGATGTTGGAATCGAGAAGAAAGTCAGCGCAGTCATCACCCAGGCGGGTTGCATCAATGAACGGTCTGTGGTGGAACGGATGCGTGTCGGCCACCAGATGCAAGCGGCCGATGGTGCGACCAATGACCGCCAGTTGTGTTGCATTGTCCAGTTCCGGGGGACGCCCGCCCGATCTGGGAAACAGGCAGAATCGGAAAGGCCCGGAGCGATGCAGCGTCTGGCCATCAGCGTCCTGCAGTGGGGCTATGACCGGCAGGTCTCGTTCCACCAGTGCCTCGCAGAACGTGTGTTCTTCCAGTATGGTGGCGTCGTCCCAGCGCCCAGGCCGGTAGAACTTTGCCACTACTGGGGCGGCATCCTCCAGACCAATGGTGTACACCCGGTTCTCATAACTGTTCAGGGCGCTGACTCGCCCATCGGTCTGCCAGCCTGCCGCATCAATGGCGTCGAGTATCTGAATGGGATCGAGCGACTGGAACGCCAGCGTGGCATCGGCATCGTCTATCGTTTCGGCATCGAAATCGTCGATAAATGTCGCCAATTGTCTGTAAATCCACCCTTTTTGATGCTATCTTTCCGCATCGTCGAATTCAAGCGTTAAGCCGCTGGTCACCGCACTGGCGTGTCTGCCACGATTACCGGAGTTGCGAAGTATGTCACAGGTGTTGGTGCTCAATGGCCCAAACCTCAATTTGTTGGGAACCCGCGAACCGGAGAAATACGGGTCGTTACGGTTGTCTGACATCGAGAAAACACTCGCCGAAGAAGCAGCCGACCTCGGGGTGAGTATCAGCTTTTTTCAAAGCAATAGTGAAGGTGCTCTGGTGGACAGGGTTCAGGAAGCGGGTCTGAGTGGCTGCGAAGTGGCCATCGTCAATCCTGCGGGTTACAGTCACACCAGCGTTCCGCTGCGTGATGCATTTCTGGGCGTGTCGTTGCCGCTGATAGAGGTCCATGTGTCCAATATCTATGCGCGCGAGCCGTTTCGTCATCACTCGTATTTTTCAGATATCGCGATAGGCACCCTGGCAGGCTTTGGTCCGGCAGGCTACAGCATGGCGCTCACTGCAGCCTATGCCTACATTCAAAACAACGCAGGTTAATCAAAGAGACACTCATGGATATTCGCAAGATCAAGAAGTTGATCGAGTTGCTTGAAGACTCAGACGTCTCCGAAATCGAGATTGTGGAAGGCGAAGAATCGGTGCGCATTGCGCGGTCCACCGGTGTCGTTCAGGCACCAGCGGCACCGGTTCACGTGCCAGCACCGGCAGCCGTTCCCGTGGCACCGCCCAGCGCTGCGCCTGAGGCACCGGTGAGCGATGACCTGACACCGCCGGGCACCATCATGGAATCGCCGATGGTGGGAACCTTCTATCGCTCATCGTCGCCCACCGCCAAAGCCTTTGTAGAAGTCGGGCAGAGCGTCAACAAGGGTGACACCATTTGTATTATTGAAGCGATGAAAATCATGAACCAGATCGAGGCGGAAATCAGCGGAACGGTGCGAGCGGTACTGGTGGAAGATGGTCAGCCTGTTGAGTATGGCGAACCACTCATCGTGATTGATTGAGCGGGCGGCATTTGATGGTTACCCCACTGAAAAAAATACTGATTGCGAATCGCGGCGAGATTGCGCTGCGCATCATGCGATGCTGTCGTGACCTGGGTATACAGACTGTGGCTGTCTACTCAACCGCTGACAGAGACCTGAAACATGTGCGACTCGCTGATGAGGCGGTCTGCATAGGACCCCCACCGTCAACAAAAAGTTATCTCAACGTACCAGCAATCATCAGTGCTGCCGAGATAACGCGCGCCGAAGCCATTCACCCGGGTTACGGCTTCCTGGCGGAGAATGCCGATTTTGCGGAGCGCGTGGAATCCAGCGGTTTCAAGTTCATTGGCCCCACCTCTGATGTTATTCGCGTGATGGGTGACAAGGTCAGCGCTATTGCGGAGATGAAAGCGGCAGGCGTGCCTTGCGTACCGGGCAGTGATGGCCCGCTAGGTAACGATATCACCACCAACAGGAAGCTGGCCAATGAGATTGGTTACCCCATCATCATCAAGGCAGCTGGCGGCGGTGGCGGACGAGGCATGCGGGTTGTTCGATCCGATAACGAGCTGGAAGAATCCATTGCGATGACGCAAAGCGAAGCCGGTACCGCCTTCGGCAATCCGGTGGTGTACATGGAAAAGTTTCTGGAAAAACCCCGCCACATCGAATTTCAGGTTATTTGCGATGAACACGGCAATGCCATTCACCTGGGCGAGCGTGATTGTTCGATGCAACGTCGTCACCAGAAGGTGGTTGAAGAGGCGCCCGCTCCGGGAATCGACGAGGCTACACGGGCGGACATGGGCAGGCGATGTGTCGAGGCTTGCAAGCGCATTGGCTATCGTGGTGCTGGCACCTTCGAATTTTTGTATGAAGATGGTAATTTCTACTTCATCGAGATGAATACGCGCGTGCAGGTAGAGCATCCGGTGACCGAAATGATCACGGGCGTGGATATCATCAAGGAACAGATATATGCCGCCGAGGGCCGCGAGCTGCGCTGGAAGCAGGACGATATTCGCATCAGCGGTCACGCGTTTGAGTGCCGCATAAACGCGGAGGACCCCGTCAACTTCATGCCTTCCCCCGGCACCATCAAGCAGTATCACCCGGCCGGCGGACTAGGGGTTCGCGTCGAGACGCATATCTACAACGGTTATACGGTGCCGCCGCACTACGATTCCATGATCGCCAAGCTAGTTGTGTCCGGTAACACGCGGGATTCAGCGCTGGCGAGAATGCGGGGAGCGTTGAGCGAGGTGTTCATCGATGGAATAAAAACCAATATCCCGTTGCACATCGATATTTTCAAC
>CALLPU010000325.1 GCA_938016235.1 uncultured Granulosicoccus sp.
CGGCGGTGGCGGTAAAGCCAACATCCAGGACATCTCGTTCACTCACTATGTGGATTCTGCCAGCCACAACCTGCTGCAGCGAGTATTCGATGGCAAGCACATCAGCGAAGGCACGCTGGTGGTACGAAAGGCCGGTGGAACGCCACTGGAGTACATCACGATCAAGATGGAAGACATCATGGTGGTATCGGTCAGCACCGGTGGTTCAGGTGGTGAAGATCGACTCACGGAAAACGTGACACTCAATTTCAGCAAGGTGAACTACATCTACAAGCCGCAGAAGGAAGACGGCAGTGCAGAAGCGGACAAGAAGGCGGGTTGGGATATCGCTGAAAACAAGACTCTAGTCTAGAGCGATCAGTCCGGATTGTTGATGAAGCGACGAGAATGTCGTAGCGTCAAAAATGGTCCGGGCTTGTATCACCCCTTGGCTCCTCCTCTGTCAGTCGACAGGGCAGGAGCCTTCGTCAGTGCCAGCGCTTGAAAAGAGGAGACAACCATCATGAACGCCGAAGAGAGTGTAAAAGCAGGGAATCTGACTGCGGCGCTCAGTGAGCTGCAGGATGCGGTACGAAACAATCCTGCGAAACCCGAATACCGGACGTTTCTGTTCCAGCTGCTGTGTGTGATGGGTGACTGGAACCGGGCCTTGACTCAGCTGAACGTGGTTGCCGACATGGACAGCAATGCGCTGTTGATGGCGCAAACGTACCGTGAATTACTTCTCTGCGAGGCCTTTCGGGCCGAAGTCTTTACCGGCCGTCGTGAGCCGCTGTTGTTCGGCGAGCCCAACAACTGGTTGGGTACCTTGATTCAGGCGCTGGATCAGGTTGAAAAGGGTAACGGTGCTCAGGCACATGAAACAGCAATGGCTGCCATGGAACAGGCTACCGCGCGCGCTGGAACCATTGATGACCAACCCTTCGAATGGTTAAGTGACGCGGACATGCGACTCGGACCGGTGTTCGAGATTATCCTCAACGGCAAGTACTACTGGGTGCCGATGGACAACATCGCTGAAATAGCCTTCTCCGAACCCGAAGACCTGCGAGATCTGGTGTGGTTGCCGGTGCAGATCAAATGGGTAAACGATGGAAACTCCATCGGTTTCATGCCCACGCGATATCCCGGTGCTGCCACCCTGGAAGACCCACAGGCCGCTTTGGCTAGAAAAACCGACTGGGCGGATATCGGTGGAGAATTTTTTGTGGGTGCGGGTCAACGGATGCTGACGACGGACGCGGGTGAATATTCCTTGCTGCAGTCGCGCAAGATAGTGTTCAACACCTGATCAGACTGGCTGCGTATTGGCGTTAACCCATGGCTGAACTGACTCACAAGGAACGACTGCTACCCTCTTTGCTGGATCGGCTGACCGATGAGAAGCCTAACGAAACGAGTGAATCGAGGCATCAGCGTGCCGGTAACATCACCAACTTGCGTGAGTCGGTTTTGCGGGATCTTGAATGGCTCATGAATACGGTCAACATGGAGTCTGTTGTGGACTTCGATGCGCATCCCGAGTTGAGAAATACCGTACTCAACTATGGTATGCCAGGTTTGTCGGGCAGCACCATCAACTCCGCCGATCGCGAGTCGATCAAGGAACTGATCAAAACAGCCATTGAAACGTTCGAGCCGCGAATCATGAAAAACACTTTGAGAGTGTCGCTGGTTGAAGACGAGGACATGGTTAATCCGCACGCCATTGCTTTTCAGATAGAAGGCACGATGTGGGGACGCCCCATGCCAGAGGCATTATTTCTGCGAACCGAGCTGGATCTTGAGCTGGGTGATGTGAAGGTGACCGAAGCGTGAACCCGCAACTGTTTGAACTCTATAAACGCGAACTGCAGCATGCGCGCGAGATGGGTGGAGAGTTTGCCGCCGAGTTTCCGAAGGTGGCAGGTCGTCTTGGCCTGGAAACTCTTGAATGCTCAGACCCCTACGTTGAGCGCTTGCTTGAAGGGTTTGCGTTTCTGGCCGCTCGGGTGCAGCTCAAGATAGAAGCGAGCCACAGTCAGCTGGCACGACAGCTTCTGGAAATGGTTTACCCCACCTATCTCTCACCCACGCCGTCGATGGTGGTGACTGAGGTGTTTCCCTCATTAAGCGAAGGGTCGTTGGCCAACGGCTTTACGCTGAAGCGTGGTACACGTCTGCGCAGCCAGGTGGCTCCCGATGAACAGACAGAGTGCGACTTCAGAACCTCACACGATCTGACGTTGTGGCCAGTGGAAATACTGGGCATGAAGATGCTGGGAACCGCGGCGGCCGTCGATGCTGCGGGTGTGAAAGGCACAAAATCCACGCGTTCGGGTTTAACCCTGCAACTCAAGACCATCGGCGGGTATCAGTTCTCAGAGCTACCTATCGATGCCTTGTCAATTTACCTCAATGGTGCTGATAGTCTGGGTACCTTGTTATATGAGCAACTGTTCAGGCACACCGAATCGCTCTCAGTGGTGTGCAACGGCCGGGAGATCAAAAGCCCGCGCCAGCCGATAGCGATACAGCAGCAGGGATTTTCAGACGATGAGGCCTTGCTGCCGGTGACTGCCCGTGGCTTTCAGGGATATCGGTTGATTCAGGAATACTTCGCGTTCCCAGAGCGCTTTCTGTTTGCCAAACTGTCTGGGCTGGAAGCACGGCTGAAACGCTGTGATTCAGACACGATTGATCTGGTGTTCACGTTCGATAACCGCAATGAGAGGCTATTCGATACGGTCAGTGTGGAGAACTTCAAACTCAACTGTGTGCCGGCGATCAATCTGTTTCAAAAATCGGCAGATCGCATCCTGCTGGACAAGACGCGACATCGATACCACATTATTCCGGATCGCACGCGGCCCATGGATTATGAAGTGTATTCGGTGGATGCTGTCACGGGGCATGCGGGTAATCAGACGCAGCAGGAAGTGTTTTACCCGTATTTCAGTAGCGGTGAGAAGCAACGCCAGGCTAGCCGGTTCTATGGCCTGGAGCGCGAACCGCGTCTGCTTTCATCAAAACAGAAGCTGCGTGGACCTCGTGCCAGCTATGTAGGCAGTGAAGTGTTTGTGTCTCTGGTTGATGCTAAAGAAGCACCGTATCGATCCGATCTGAGGCAGTTGGCTATCGACATCTGGTGTACGAACAGAGACCTGCCGTTACAGATGCCTGTGGGCAAGCGTAATACCGATTTCAGCCTGGATGTGGGAGCCCCGGTGGATAGTATCCGGTGCATTCATGGCCCCACAGTGCCCAAGGCCTCTCGCGCTCATGCCAAGGATGCGTGGCGGTTAGTGAGTAACTTGAACCTGAATTACCTGTCTATCGACAGTGCAGGTCAGGACGATGGTGAATCTGCGGCGTCCATGCTGCGACAGATGCTGGAGTTGTATTGTGACACTCAGCGCGGCTCCGACAACAGGCAACTGGAAGGCATATTGGCCTTGAAGACGGAGCCAGCCGTTCGGCAGGTCAAGTACCGAAGTCATATTGAAGTGGCGCGTGGCATGCAGGTAACGCTACGCATCGATGAGGCAGCTTTTGAAGGCAGTGGGGCCTATGTGCTTGGCTCAGTGCTGGAGCGATTTTTTGCTCGCCACGCCACGGTTAATTCGTTTACGGAAACCGTATTGGAAAGTGTGCAACGCAACGAGATACAGCGATGGCCAGTGAGCATCGGACAGCGATCAACACTGTAGAGCCAGAGCTTGCGGAGATGCGCGAGCGGATACGCTCGTTCGACTTTGTGGCGGCCGTTCGTCGGCTGGAATGCGCTCACCTGGATAAGCCAAGGGTGGGTGAGGCGATACGAGTCAAAGACGACGTTGTGCGGATGTCGCAGAACGTGAGCCTGGGTTTTCGGGGCACTGCCCTGCAATCACTGACAACGTCAAAGGGCGCGCATGAGCACCGGCTGCATGTCAATTTTCTGGGCTTGTTGGGATCGCACGGGCCGATGCCGTTGCATTACACCGAATATGCAGACCAGCGATCACGCCACCATAACGATCCCACTTTTAAGGAATTTCTGGATCTGTTCAACCATCGGATGTTGTCTCTGTTCTATCGGGCCAGCGTGCAGTTTGATCCCGCTGTCATGTTCGACAGGCCAGACAACAACGCCTATGCAGAATTTCTCGGCGCGTTGAGTGGGTTGCTACCGGAAGCCTCTACGGACAGAGACAGCATCAGTGATGCAACCAAACGCTATTTTCCAGCCTGGTTTTCCAGTACTGCCAAGTCACCGGATGGGATCAAGTCGCTGATTGGCGATTACTTTGACTTGCCGGTAGCGATAAAGGAATGGGTAGGGGGATGGTTACCGATGCCGGAGTCCGCACATGCTCGATTAGGTAGTGGCAAGGAGTCGGTGCAATTGGGTAGGGCGGTATACATCGGCAAACGTGTCTGGAGTATCCGACACAAGTTCAACATTCAGCTCGGGCCACTGGAGTGGGAGGATTTCAGCTCCTTCAAACCAGGCAGTGATCGTGCTGAGAAATTGCACGATCTGGTCAGAAACTATCTGGGCGATGAGTGGGACTGGGACCTTGAACTGATTTTGAAAGACAGTGAAATACGCCCGTTGGCACTGAACAGAACAAGAGCCTTGGGGATTGACAGTTGGGTGATAGGCAATCGAAAAAATCACCTCACGTCACAATCGGTGCTGTTGAACAAACAGCTTATCAGTCGTTCGACGCACTCGCCTGGATGATACGCACCGGCGAGTCAGCAGCGCCATAACAAACACTATAAAGGAATAGATCATGACGGAAATCAGCAGAGCCAATCTTTTCGGCAAACTCAATGAAGTCGGTTACAAGTCCATCGAGAGCGCAACCAAGTTGTGTAAGCTGCGCGGCAACCCGTATGTGGAGCTGGTGCACTGGATCGATCAGATCAGCAATCAGCAGGATGCAGATTTCCACCATATCCTGCGTCACTATGACATTGACCTGTCTGTCGTCTCACGCGATATCACCAACAACCTTGAAATGCTGCGCGGCGGCGCCAGCGCCATCTCCGATTTCAGCGACGACATTTCTCAGGCTGTAGAGCGCAGTTGGGTGTACTCAACCTTGTTGTTTGGCGATGGCGTTGTCAGAACGGGTCATTTGATGATCGGCCTGTTGAAAACGCCGTCGCTGAGAAATCGACTTCTGGGTATCTCGAAACTGTTTGGGCAGATCAAGCTGGAACAACTGATCGAAGACTTCGATTCCATCGTGGGGGGATCTCCTGAAGATTCCATGACAGCCAAGGATGGTTACCGCATTGGCGGTGGTGCCGTTCCCGGTGAAGCCAGCGGTGCGATGGCACCAGCGGCCATGGGCAAGCAGGAGGCACTGGCCAAGTACACCACCAATATGACGGAAGCGGCTTCGGGTGCCAACATGGACCCTATCGTCGGTCGCGATGAAGAGATACGCCAGATGGTAGACATTCTGATGCGCCGTCGCCAGAACAACCCGATTCTTACCGGCGAGGCCGGCGTGGGCAAAACCGCGGTGGTGGAAGGTTTTGCACAGCGCATAGCACGCGGTGATGTTCCCCCCTCGCTTGCCGATGTTCAGTTGCTCTCGCTGGATATAGGCCTGTTGCAGGCAGGTGCAAGCATGAAGGGGGAATTCGAGAATCGACTACGTCAGGTGATTGAAGAGGTTCAGGCATCCGAAAAACCGATCATCCTGTTCATCGATGAAGCACACACGTTAATCGGTGCGGGTGGTGCGGCGGGCACCGGTGATGCGGCCAATCTGTTGAAGCCGGCACTGGCGCGTGGTGAACTGCGCACGGTAGCCGCCACCACGTGGGCTGAGTACAAAAAGCATATCGAAAAAGACCCGGCCCTGACGCGTCGATTTCAAGTGGTCAAGGTGGACGAGCCCAGTGAGGAGAAAGCCGTGCTCATGATGCGCGGTATTGCGTCCACCATGGAAAAGCATCATCAGGTTCAGATACTGGACGAAGCGCTGGAGGCCGCCGTCAAGCTTTCGCATCGATACATTCCTGCACGACAATTACCGGATAAATCGGTCAGCCTGTTAGACACCGCTGCCGCGCGGGTGGCTATCAGCCAACATGCTGTGCCGGCCAGCCTTGATGATTCTCGCAAGCGCATCCAGTCCTTGGAAACCGAGCAGAAAATTATTGCCAGTGAAAAAAGCGTTGGTGTAGAAACACAGGAACGTGAGAGCCGGGTAGAGGACCTTCTGGCGCAGGAGCGAGAGCGCGAAAGTGGATTGGTTTCACGCTGGGAAGATGAGAAGAAAGTAGTGGAGCAGATACTGTCATTGCGAGCACAACTGCGTGCAGGTGACAAGCCGGTTGAAGGCACCGGTAGTGAACTGGAGGCGTCAGTGGGTCAGCCTGATGGTGATGCCGCGTCTGTTGAGTCAGCAGCTGATGGTTCGCCGAGTGCATCGGATGAAAGTGCAGCACCGATTGATCGGGAAGCTCTGCTCAGTGAACTGTCTGCACTACAGCAACAGCTCGCCGCGCTGCAGGGTGAAGACCCATTGATATTGCCCACTGTTGATGAGCAGGCCGTAGCCTCTGTTGTGCAGGACTGGACGGGTGTTCCGGTGGGTCGCATGGTCAAGAACGAAATTGAGACCGTGCTCAATCTCTCTACACATCTGGCCAATCGCATCATCGGTCAGGATCACGCCCTGGACATGATTGCCAAACGCATACAGACGTCACGCGCCAGTCTGGATAATCCGAGCAAGCCGATCGGCGTATTCATGCTGGCAGGCTCTTCGGGTGTGGGCAAAACCGAAACGGCATTGGCACTGGCGGATGTGCTCTACGGCGGTGAGCACAACGTGATCACCATCAACATGAGCGAGTTCCAGGAAGCGCACACGGTGTCCACGCTCAAAGGCGCACCTCCGGGCTACGTGGGCTATGGCGAAGGTGGTGTCTTGACCGAAGCGGTGCGTCGCAGACCCTACAGTGTGGTGTTGCTGGACGAGGTGGAAAAGGCACACCCGGATGTGCACGAAATGTTCTTCCAGGTATTCGACAAGGGCTGGATGGAAGATGGCGAAGGGCGGGTTATCGACTTCAAGAACACGCTGATTCTGCTTACCACGAATGCCGGAACCGATCTGATCATGAATATGTGCAAGGATCCGGAATTAATGCCATCCCCGGAGGGTATTTCCAAGGCTTTGCGCGAACCATTGTTGAGTATATTTCCTCCAGCCCTGTTGGGGCGGTTGGTCACTATTCCGTACTACCCGCTTAATGACCAGATGATAGGCGCCATAGCGCGCTTGCAGCTGGGCCGCATTGAGAAGCGCATCAAGCAGAATCACGGAATCGAGTTTGTCTACAACGATGATGTTGTTGCACTCATTGCCCAACGCTGCAACGAGCTGGATAGTGGCGGACGCATGATCGATTCGATTCTGACCAACTCGATGTTGCCGGAAATCAGTCGACACTTGCTGGAACGACAGTTCGCCGAGGATGCGCCTCTGAAGCGTATTGAGGTCACCACGAGTGACAGTGAATTTGATTATGTGATGAGCTGAGTCTGTATTGCTCGGGCGTTGCATGAGGGAGAGTAGAGATTATGAGTGGAATTGATCAAGCAACGCGCGCGGTAAGGATTCACACGCCATTGCCAGACAGTACATTGGCGTTGTCAACGATGTCGGGTACAGAGCAGCTCAGTGAGCTGTTCGACTACACCCTGGAGTGTGTCAGTGAGGATGCCAATATCGATCTGTACGATGTTCTGGGCAAGAACATCAGTGTGGTATTCGACACAGATTGTGATGGCGAGCGGCATATCAACGGGCTGGTGCATCAGGCAGCGCACATTGGCAGCCGGGGTGAGTACGCCCTGTACAGGTTGTCTGTTACTGCCTGGCCGTGGATGTTGACGCAAACCAGGGACTGCAAGATTTTCGCTGAAATGAAAGTGCCGGATATTGTCTCGTCGGTACTCAACGACAATAATTTTTCAGACTTCGATTTGCGATTATCCGGTTCTTACGATGTCTGGAATTTCTGTGTTCAGTATCAGGAGTCTGATTTTGACTTTATCAGCCGGTTGATGGAGCACGAGGGCATCTACTACTTCTTCGAGCATGTGGATGACAGGCACGTGATGGTGATTTGTGACAGCGCCAGCGCGCACAGTAGTGCACCAAACTATGCGGATATACCGCACTACCCAGAGAGTTCTGATGCATCAAGAGAGACTGATCATCTGGCTAACTGGCAGTTTGAAAAGTCTGTGCGGTCAGGAAAATACGTGACCAAGGATTTTGCGTTCGATCAACCGCGCAGAGATTTACTGGTTCAAAGCGCCAATACCAACGCCGGTAGCTATGAGTCGAAAGAGGTTTACGAATTTCCGGGAGGGTATTCCTATGCTGGTTCAGGGGAAATGACCCG
>CALLPU010000326.1 GCA_938016235.1 uncultured Granulosicoccus sp.
TAGGGAACATCTGATCAATTAGTGTTTTTTTGGGTGAATCTCATCTTGTGCCTGTTTTACAGCGAATTTTGATAAAACAGCCCTATATGTGTTGCTTGTGGAACAGATATCGGAGGTTTTAACCCCGATACCCGATCACTGGGCGCACTAAGCCGTAGAACGTAGCAAACGACGCCTGTTCATATAGATATTGACAAGGCCCAAATTGGTAACCACATGGGCGGTGTTTTTCTTAAGTCCTTTGTATCGGACCTTGTCGAATCCGAAGATGCGTTTTGAGACAAGAAAGATATGTTCAACCTTGGCTCTAACTTTTGATTTGGTTTTGTTCTGTCGCTTTTGTTCTTCTGTCAATTTCCGGTATCCGAACCCTTTTCTATGCGTGAAGTCTTGAGCATAGGGGGATTTGTCCAAGATCGTATCGCGTTGCCCTGTGTATGCTGAATCACCCCAAACTCGCGTCTCCTGTCCATGCAGTAGCTCGCCAATCATCTGCGAGTCGTGCATATTGGCTGAGCTGGTGGCAATCGAATGAATCAGTTTTGTCTTGCTATCCACACCGATATGCATCTTCATCCCGAAGTGCCATTCATTGCCCTTGCGTGTTTGATGCATTTCTGGATCACGCATTTTTTTCTTGTTTTTTGTTGAACTGGGTGCTGCAATTATGCTGGCATCCACAATGGTTCCACTATTTACCGAAATTCCCTGGAGGGCCAAGTAGTGGTTTATCGCCAGGAACAGCTTTGGTGTCAGTTCATGCTCTTCGAGACGATGACGAAACTTACACACCGTTGTTTCATCGGGTGCCGGTTCACGCCCCAGATCAATACCAACAAACTGACGCATGGCGTTTGAATCGTATAGCGCCTCCTCAACAGCAGGATCTGACAAGTTAAACCAGTGCTGTAGGAAATAGATACGCAACATGCGCTCTATGCCCACTGGCGGACGACCTCGCCCACCGGCCTTGGGATAATAGGGTTCTATCACCTCGACCAGCTCTTGCCAAGGAACAACTTCATCCATGTCTTCAAGAAATTGTTCACGACGTGTCTTCTTCCGAAATTTCTCGAAACCCGCTTCAGCAAAGGAATTTTGTCGCATCATCATGAGTAATTCCTGACTACATTGACCGTGGTATAAATAATGGCATATAGATCTGAATAAATCAGAGCTTCCTTAACACTGATGTTCCAGCGATCTACGATGAATCGTATACAACTGATGTCAAAATACGACGCTGTTGATAAAATCAAAGAATTGCGGCGTTATACGACGGGCAAAATTTGGCCGCGAACCCCAGCACAAGCTGTAGCAGGTTTCCTCGGCAGAAGTCACAGCGAAGACATACGGACGATTATTCCGATAGTAATACAGGCCAGAACCACTGTCTCCCGGATTCAGATCAGACGACATCTTTATCTGCCGATTCCAGTTGTCACCGTCCAGCTTACTGAACTCACCTACCGACATTCGGCCGTCTCCGTATAAGGTATCGCCATTACAATTAAGGGGACTATGTCCATAGCCGCATCCCGGATAGCCACGGCGGTATTTACTGTTGTTGCTATCGAGGTATGATTTGTTTCTGGCACCCCATCCCATACCACTAGGTGAGCTTGCACCTGCATCCGGGCTCGCTATAACCAACGCAATGTCATGCTTGATACAGTTGGATCCATTCCAATTGCCCTCGCAGTTGTTATTGATATAGCTGGGGTAGTAGCCAAACGCATACGGTGTCCATCTTCCCCACGTGGGAGACGTAGAGCCATCCTTGCGCGGCTCAATTTTGGAATAGCTGAAACTGTAGTCGTCCCGGAAAACACAATGCGCAGCCGTTAATGCAACCATTCGTGTACTGGAAGCACTCAATACCGTTGCACTGCAGCCACCATAGTTTGCCAGGTTCTGATATATGCTATTCGTATCACTATAGCCATTGGCGACGCCACGCCGTGTTCGGCTGTCATGCATGTTACTCCAGGACTTTTCACGCGCATCTTCGAGACGAATCTCAATGTCACTGGCTGGCTTGCCACCCGACGAATTTTCATTGTCAGATTCAGATATCAACCGCGAAAAACTCGCTAAATCGCTTTGCTTCGCTGTATAACTGAAGGTACGGTTGGAATTGATGTCAAAGAACTCAAACTGAGCAATACCGACAAGTTTTTCCGGAGGCAGCAATGTTTCCTGCTTAGTGGGCTCCCGCTCACTATCATCCCTGGCTGTGGGTAACAGGTCCAGTTTTTCGGTATCAACCGGCTTACGTTCATCTCTCTTTATCTCCTTGAACTCTCCGAATTCGCTGATCCACTGAAGGTTTTCCCAATCTTCCCCAAACAGCATCAGTTCACGAGCGTCTTCTGGAATACTTTGCTGTGCCAAGGCAGACGACGCGGCTGTAAGGCTTAGGGTCAACGCAATCGCAGTTCTATTAAAACCTGCTTGTATTGCGCTACCAGCGTTTGAAGGGGCTTGGTTCGAGTGCATTTGGGTATCTCCTGAAAGAAAAAAATGACGATGGATTCATTTCCATCGGCGTTGATCATAGAGATGCCTTAGCCAGTTCTTATGGTATTAATCCCGTTTTTCATTTAACTAGACTTTCGGTTTACGGCTCTACTAGCCGACAGTTTAGTGAGCCACTTTCTCGCTGCACCATCAGTGAGTAAATCGAAGATCGAAGCCAACTAACCCGAGAAATATCCACTTGTACCGCATCCCACTGTGTGAGCAAAGTGCAGATCATGGAAAAATCCGTACTCGGTCTTTCACCATCCACGTGAAAGTGAGCGACTCAAAGCCTGTATCCTTATGCACAAGCTGCCGTACAGCAATATTCATAAACTTCCAACGCGCCTACAATGAGGCAGCCCAAGAGCTCAAATGCCACTCAACGCTAATCGATTGAATATCACCGGGGGGAGCGACATCACAATGGCAGTGTTAACTTCCGGCATTGTTGACTACCAAAAGCCTGACCGATCCCGCGCCTCGTCCTCGATTCAAGACGCAGCTGATGTTCTGCTTCACGTGCAGACAACCCATATCAGCTATACAGAAATCAGCAAGCCGCAGCAATGGTATTACGCCAGTGCTTTTCAGAACCGCGGTATCACCCCAAGGCAGCTATTGAAAGAACCTCGCGAACTCAACATGCAATCACCAGGATACAACTATGTCTCGGCCTAACCTCATTTTGTTCATGGTGGATCAATTGACGTCCTTCGTACTGAATGCTTATGGCGGGAAGGTGTGCAAAACTCCCAACATAGACGCGTTGGCACTCACAGGCACTGTGTTCGAAAACGCCTACTGCCCTTATCCACTCTGTGCGCCATCGAGATTTGGCATGATGGCGGGACGCATTCCGTCACGTATCGGGGCGTTCGACAATGGTTCCGAATTTCCCGCAGCGACACCAACTTTTGCTCATTATTTACGTCGAGCCGGTTACTACACTTGCATCTCCGGAAAAATGCACTTTGTGGGTCCCGATCAATATCACGGTTTTGAAGAGCGTTTAACCACCGAGATATACCCGGCAGATATGTCATGGACACCGACACCTGACTTCCGTGAGTTCAATAAGGATGAAGAGCGGGCCTACACGTTTGGTGTGTCGACTATCGATACCGTACGGGATGCCGGCCCGGTAGCCCGCTCAATGCAGATTGACTATGATGAAGACGTGATACATCACGCTACCCGCGAGCTTTTTACACGAGCCCGTAGCGAAGATAAACGCCCGTTCATGATGACAGTATCACTAACACAACCCCATGATCCCTACGTCACCACACAGCATTACTGGGATCTATATCAGGATGATTCTATTGATTCACCCAACGTACCGTTCATTCCGGTTGAGCGAAGGGATAAACACAGCCAGTCACTCTACTATCACTACGGGCAGGATAAGTGCACGCTAAGCAAGCAGGATTACCGTAATGCACGACGCGGGTATTATGGAATGATATCCCACATCGATCAGCTCTTCGGTCAGCTGATGGCGGCTTTGAGTCAGAGCGGGTTCAGCAAGAATACTGTGGTGATTTTCTCATCAGATCATGGGGACATGATCGGCGAGCGCGGGATGTGGTTCAAGAAAACGCTGTTCGACCCAGCTATACAAGTACCGCTCATCCTCTCACACCCTGAGTTCTCAGCCAGCCGTGCAAAGTCACCGGTCTCTCTTCTGGACATCTTCCCAACCTTGTTAGACATCGCCGGTGTGAATTCCAGTGAAATATGCACTCCTGTAGATGGCAAAAGCATGCTGCCTGCCTTGAAAGGCGAATCATTAACTGGCCCTGTGTTTGCTGAACATATCGATGGTGCCACCTCTGCACCGCGGGTCTGCATACGCGATGGAAATATGAAGTTGATACTCTCGCGAGCATATCCAACCCAACTGTTCGACTTGTCGAACGATCCACAGGAGCTCACCAACCTTGCAGGCACCACCCACCCTGACGAAGAACGGCTCACGCAGCTTGCTGAATCTACCTGGCCGCTGGATAGACTGCTAGACGATGTCATCCGCTCTCAGACCGAGCGCAAACTGGTGGATTCCGCCTTATCCATCGGCCGCGAGGAGCGTTGGGATTTTGTACCCAGACCCCTGGAACAGAACTCCCGATACGTACGGCGTGGGGATGCCTTTCCGACAGTGGAGCGGCGAGGATATCTCGCCTATCCAGACCAATAGACTATTGATTAGAGACATGTACATCGCAAAGTTGAACGGCTCGTGTTTACAGCCAAACCGTCCAGGTCAAGCGCTATCTCGAAATGGTCGAACGAGAATGAGGAGACTGGTCGCTGCTATGGGATACCAAAGTAGAGTCTGTTTACATTCGCTCGAACGGCCGGGTTGTTGAAATCCCAGTCGTGCAAAATAGTTCTCAGTCTTTGCAAATTGGCAGCCGTATTAGGTAAGGGCTTGATATTAAACTCGACAAAGCCATTGTCAACGCAGCGCACATTGCGCTTCACAACACCCATTTCTACCAGGATATTCTCTAGCCCGGGATAGTTGGCGTTGCCAGTATTGCTAGCGTAACTAATCGTTTTATTGATATTCCCCCGCACCTTGACACCTACCGAAAATCTGCCTCTTTGCCGATTGTCCAGTTTTTGCAGCCGATTCTTCCGTGTTGTCGCTCTCGCGCCCGGGTTGATTGTTCGCCATTTGTCCAGGCTCTCAATATAGTCCCCTCTATTTCCTCGAATTGCAATTCGATCCTTGACGGTTATAGGAACGCTGAATCCGTTCTTGAAGGTAAACTTGGTATTGCATCTATTGGCAGCAGAAGAAGTTGCGGGAGCAACAATCGCGGTACTGACGACGGCGAGCAGAAGTATTTGGGGGAGTCGAATTAACATAGGGCTCTTTTTGCTGGTGGCAGTTTGATTCTCGTATGACGAGCGTGACGGGCTTACTTCAGGATTTCGCGTTAGCGCTGCATCCTGATTCCAGCGTAGCGCGATGATCGAGATTGGCTCAATCCCTAATCCTGGGGATATACAGCGCAAACCGGCTTGATATCCCAACGTGTATCAAAGCGCGCAACAGCAAATTGATCTCTTTCTCCGGACTAATACCGAAGCAGTCAATGCTGCGGTATCGACGTGCGTTGAGAATTCAGTCTTTACCAGGTATCCGCCCAGTTTAGCGCCTCTCGGATAGTTGGCCCGTTGATATTCACAGGTTGACTTGAACGCAGACAGATTCCTTATTCTCTGCACATTTACAGCCGAGAATGATCCAACGCAACTCACATCAGGAAATCAGGAGGCCACGTCTGCTTATGTATCAGCGCATCCGTTCGAAAGGTCTATCGGTCGTCAGCGTAACAGCCGTGGGTCTGGCGTACCTCATTGCCTACGTAAATGCCCACGGAACCAGCCTCCCGCTCCAGGAGCAAACGGATCGTTGTGAGATGGTAAAAGCATCGATAGTAGACGCAGGATTTTCGAACAAGGTTACCGTCACCTGCGAAAACGGTCACGCGCATGTGAGTGCCGATACCTATCCTGATCACCCCCTGATGATCGGCATAGTGAACTCCAATGAACAAGTCCCCATTCCCGCCGCAGACTACTCAGTGCCTATTCCATTAGTAGCCACACCAGGCTCAACACCCAAAACACGCGACTCGTCACTGGCCATCGCCGTCAACGGTGTACCTATCTACGATTACACCGGTGGCGGGGAGATGAGCGTGAACGATCTATACCATCACCAGACTCAACACGACACACTGCTGACTCAACAGCTCGATATCTGTGGCGGACATGCTGGACGTGGAGACGATTACCACTATCACGTCGCTCCTACGTGCATGATCGATGCAATGAAAAATTCTGGCGATGATGCGATCTTAGGCTGGGCATTTGATGGCTTTCCGCTCTATGGAAACAAGAACCCTGACGGCACACCCATTGGCGAGGAAACGCTCGATGTGTGTAATGGACAGGAGGACGAGACGTTTGGTTATCGCTACCACACATCTATTGACGCGCCGTATATGATCCAGTGCCTCATGGGAGATACCACAGACCTGAACGATATGCCAAGAGTCTCACCACTCAAGCCTGCTGGCAACAGTGATCGCTTGGCTCCAGGCCGACCCCCAGCGGGCGGTGTGGATAATCTGACATTCACTCAAACAGACTCTGGTAAACGAAGCATGGACTATTCCTACCGGGGTGAGTCGTACTACATCCGATACACGCCATCGGATACGCCAGACTGCTACACCGTGGAAGCCCGTACCGTGACTAATCAAGGCGCACTGATAACGGGTGAATACTGCCGTTGAATGGATACACTTGTTCTCGCGTTCAGAGCCATACCAACCTTAGTGATCAACCAGACGTATCCGATTTAAACATCACCATTGCGGTCTATCCAGTAGTCCAGTTTACGAGACACAGATATGCACAAGACACTAGCATTGCTACTGATTTTTTCTACACAGGTCGCGCAAGGCGATAGCCGCACACTGTCGGTGGATGTCTGGGTAGATAACTGGTTCGAGATGTCAGTAAATGACGAAAAAATCCTGGAAGACAGTGTACCGATAACGACCGAGCGATCTTTCAATGCAGAAAGCACAACGTTTTCTGCCGAACTGCCGGCGGTCATTGCCATAGTCGCCAAGGACTTCAAGGAAAATGACACAGGACTCGAATACATCGGTACATCTCGACAACAAATGGGAGATGGTGGATTGATTTTCCAGATCCAGGATGCATCGTCGGGAGAAACCGTGGCAGTGAGTGATAGCAACATGCGGTGTCTTGTGGTGCATCGAGCGCCCCTGGATCAAAGCTGCGTTGAGAACAACACACCTGTGGCCGGACAAGGTGCGTGCGCATACGAGTCTCTCGACTATCCGCCAGACTGGAAAACGCTGGATTTTGACGACAGTCTTTGGCCATCGGCATCCGAACATACGGAACGAGCGGTCAGACCGAAAGACGGCTACGATCGCATCGACTGGGATAGCTCAGCCAGGCTGATCTGGAGCAACGATCTCGTGCAAGACAATACCCTGCTCTGTCGCCTTGTCATCCGGCGCTAGTGGGTCGTGCGGCGACTCAGCAGCCATCTTGCCAGAGCACTTTGTGAACGCTTACGCTTGCGCAAGGTATTGATCAACTCTGCAGAAAAAGGACTGTTGCAGTAGCTACAGCTCACTCCTTTTCGATTGCAGTAGAGTCACCAACGGGGCACCACTCTTTCATAGTCAGGAATATATTTACGCATTTCATCAGTATCTTCCCGATCACGCAGATCCTGAGAGCGATAGAAATCATGGAATTCAGCAAGTGCATCCGGGTCGATATCAACACCAAGACCCGGCCCTTCGGGTACTTTGATAGTGCCTTTATCAAAAGGCAATTTGCCCCCCTTGATGATGTCATGTGACGTCCAGGGATAGTGCGTGTCGCAATCGTAAGTCAGATTGGGTGTTGCAGCGGCAACGTGGACCATCGCTGCCAGGCTAATACCAAGATGTGTGTTTGAATGCATCGATATGCCGAGGCCACCAGCCCGGCACAGCTCACCTAAACGAATGGAGCCCGTAGCACCACGCCAGTAGTGGTGATCCGAAAGAATGATTTGCACAGCGCCATTTCGATAGGCTTCAACGACCTGCTCGAATTCCACCACAACCAGATTGGTTGCCAGTGGCACCTGCGGTTTAGACGCTAATTCTGCCATTGCATCCATACCTCGCACCGGATCTTCCAGGTATTCCAGGATGTCTCCAATGGCATGGCAGACATTCAGCGCCGTTGGCACACGCCACGCACCCATTGGATCGATGCGCAATGGCGATTCAGGAAAAGCATCTCGCAGCAACTGCATGGTTTCGATTTCCAACGACGGCTCCAGCACACCGCCCTTGAGCTTGAACGAACCAAACCCATAACGATCTACCAGTGCCTTCGCCTCGGCAAGCAAAGCATCCGGTGTCATCACTTCGCCAAAAAAGTCCTTACCTGGATAGGCAGCCGGTTTCTCGAATTTGTAAAACAAGTAGGCTCCGAAACCCACTCGATCTCTTACCGCACCACCGAGCAAATCACACAGGGGACGCTCCAGAAATTTGCCTTGTATGTCCAGCAAGGGAATTTCAAACGCGCTGTAAACAGCATCCACAACCTGATGTTGGGTCAACATGGTGGGCGCGTTGATTCCGCCGGCGTCAGGCAAGGCGGATTCCACACGCAAGCGCAACTCGTTCAAGTGGAATGGATCCAACCCAATTAGCGCCTCGGATGCCTTGCGCATCCCCGTTAATGCCCGCGCACCTCCATAGGATTCACCAATACCTACCAACCCCTGATCCGTCTCGATTTCGATGATAGTGCGCAGAAAAACGGCCTGGTGTACGCCCTTGGTGTTGAGCAGCGGCACATCAGGGATTGCCACTGGAGTCAGTGTAACCTTCTGTATTTTCATGGTTTTTTACGCCAACGCAGGAAAATTATCTAGAAGAATATTTTTTGCTACTAGGCATATACATCAGATGCCCAAACAGATATATTAGACTGCCATACAAGTATATCAGATCGTTTTTGCATGGCTGATGCGATGACACACGTCTTTTCTGGTGATGCTGTGGCCCTCACCGATTTGCTCAGGCACTTCAAGTTGAATTCGGAGGAACCACTGGCATCACAGATCTATCGGATTTTGCGAGACGAAATCGTGGCCATGCGACTGCTGCCTGGACAACTCGTGTCAGAAAAGGAAATTGCCGACGTTCTCGACGCCAGCAAAACACCCGTTCGTGAAGCGCTAATTCGGCTGGATTTTGATGGCCTGGTTGAAGTAGTACCCAAGAGTGGCACTTACGTGACAGCCATTCGCATCAATAAATATATGGAAGCGTGCTTTACGCGCCTGCAGTTGGAGATCGGCGCTGTACGACGTGCCGCTAGCCACGCAGCGGATACGGTTCATATAGACCATCTCGATCAGATTCTTGAACAGCAGATGCAAGCGTTGGATAAAGACGACTACGGTACGTTTTTCAGACTCGACCAATCTCTTCACAAGGGGTTTTTTATCATGGCAGGGTTGCCCGGTGTATGGGAATTACTGCTTAAAACCCAAGCCGATGTCAATCGGATGCGGCATTTGAAACGCATCAAGAACATTCGCCGAGGACCCGCCGTAGTCA
>CALLPU010000327.1 GCA_938016235.1 uncultured Granulosicoccus sp.
AAAGTTGAACAGGAAACTGAACGGTGGTCGCGCCAGTTGCGCGATGAGTCGTTCGTGGAAATTCGCAGTTGAGACAACCTATTGCGCTAACGCCGGGAGAGCCGGCTGGCATCGGACCGGATCTGGTTATCATGCTGGCACAACGCGCCAGGGACACCGATCTTGTGGTCATTGCCGACCCACAGCTACTGGCAGATAGAGCCGCGACGCTGAATTTGCCGCTCGACATTGCGCCTTACAACACCGCATCAGTCGTGACACGACAAGCTGGGGAGCTGAGTGTTCTGCCGGTTAGCCTCAACGCACCAGTATCCTGTGGCGTGCTGGACTCACGCAATGCGGCCTACGTACTGGAAACGCTGGATGTGGCTGTTGACGGCTGCCTGCGGACAGACTTTGCTGCCATGGTGACAGCGCCTTTGCACAAAGGCGTGATCAATGACGCCGGCATCGCGTTCACCGGCCACACCGAGTATCTGGCGGAACGCACGAACAGCGACCCCGTCATGATGCTGGCTGCCGATACGCCTACCGGTGCGTTGCGGGTTGCACTGGCAACAACGCATCTGCCCTTGTCACGTGTTGCCGAAACGCTGACCGCAGCCGTGCTGAAACGCACCCTCAAGGTTCTGCATTCCGATCTTGAAAAACGCTTTGGCCTGGCCAACCCGCGCATTCTGGTGGCCGGGCTGAATCCGCACGCCGGCGAGTCCGGACACATGGGACGCGAGGAAATAGAGATCATCGAACCGGCGCTGGAAGAGCTTCGCCAACAGGGTATGCAGCTGATCGGGCCTCTGCCAGCAGATACCCTGTTCACACCACAGCATCTGGCCGGTGCCGACGCTGTCATGGCCATGTTTCACGATCAGGGTCTGCCTGTGCTGAAATACGCAGGCTTTGGCAAGGCCATCAACATCACGCTGGGCCTGCCGATTATCCGAACATCGGTGGATCATGGAACCGCTCTGGACAAAGCCGGCACAGGCAACATCGATAGCGGCAGTCTGGATGCTGCGTTGACTCTGGCTAGCGAACTATCGGCATCCGAGACAGGTAATAACCCATCGTAATGCACAAGGCGCGAAAACGATTCGGCCAGAATTTTCTGCAGGATGTTCAGGTGATTGATCGGATGATCAATGCACTGCGACTGGATGCTGAAGATCATGTTGTTGAAGTGGGCCCCGGACTGGGTGCGCTGACACAACCACTGATGGATCATCTTGACGAACTGCACGTGGTCGAAATTGACCGCGATCTGATAGAAAGGCTGCAACGCAGAGATCTGGCAGGTTTGCACATACACGGCGGGGATGTGCTGAATGTTGACTTTGAACAGCTGGCCGATGGGCGCGCGCTACGGGTCGTCGGCAACCTGCCCTACAACATCGGCACGCCGCTGCTGCTAAGACTGCTGCACTGCCACCACGTGCTGCGAGATGTCCATGTGATGCTGCAAAAAGAAGTCGTAGATCGCCTGGCGGCCAAATCCAACACACGGGCGTTCGGCAGGCTCAGCGTGCTGATGCAAAGTGTGTTTGCCATTGATCCGCTGTTTACGGTACCTGCCGAGGCATTCAGCCCGGCACCCAAGGTGCAATCTGCCGTGGTAAGGCTCACGCCACTTGCAGAGCCTGCCAACGCCGACATGATCGAGGCATTGCAGCTGTGCACCCGCATCGCATTTTCAGCCAAGCGCAAGACACTGCGAAACAATCTGAAGGGCCACCTGAACGATGATGCATTGACCAGTGTGGGCATCGATCCACAGGCTCGGGCCGAAACTCTCGATATATCGGCATTCCATCGGCTCGCAAAACTGTTGAGTCAGGCCTGAGCGGTGCTACCATAGCGCCTGTCAATTCAAAGCTACCTGTGCACCATGGAACTCGATATCAGCGATGGTATCCAGGTTGACGTGGATACCCTCTACGTAGAATCTGAGTCCGATCCGGACAACAGCCGGTTCGTTTTTGCGTACACGATCACCATTCGCAATGTGGGTGAAACTGCAGCGCGCCTGCTCACCCGGCACTGGGTCATTCGCGATGCCAATGGCAAGGTGCAGGAAGTTCAGGGGGATGGCGTTGTGGGTGAACAACCGCACCTGAAACCCGGTGAAGGCTTCCAGTACACCAGTGGCACCATGCTGGAGACATCCATGGGTACGATGGGCGGCAGTTACATGCTGGTCACCGATGAAGGCCAGGAATTCAAGGCTCCCATTGCCGACTTCCTGCTGTCGGCGCCGCGCACGCTGCATTAACCTTCCCTATCACCTCGGCTGAACACCCCGCATGACCACCTATGTGATCGGCGATCTGCAAGGGTGCCTTACGCCACTGCAACGCCTGCTGGAACACGTCCAGTACGAACCCGGCAGCGACAGGCTGTGGTTTGTCGGAGACCTGATCAATCGAGGGCCGCAATCGCTACAGGCGCTTCGATACGTCAAGGCGCTCGGCAAGAATGCCATCACCGTGCTGGGTAACCATGACCTGCACCTGTTGGCGGTGGTGCACGGCGTACGTCAGGCATCTGGAAAAGACACACTCAGCGACATACTCAACGCCCCTGATCGGGACGAGCTTTGCCACTGGCTCGCGCG
>CALLPU010000328.1 GCA_938016235.1 uncultured Granulosicoccus sp.
GAGATGGTAATGCCTGGCGACAACGTGAAGATCACGGTAGCGCTGATCAATCCGATTGCGATGGAAGACGGTTTGCGTTTTGCGATTCGCGAAGGTGGACGTACGGTAGGTGCCGGCGTCGTTGCTAAAATACTCGAGTAAACATTATGGCAGCCAGTCAAACAATCCGTATTCGTCTCAAAGCCTTTGATCATCGTTTGATTGATCGTTCGGCAAAGGAAATTCTTGAAACTGCCAAACGAACGGGCGCCCGTGTTCTGGGACCCATTCCATTGCCAACCAAGAAAGAGCGTTTCACGATTCTGGTGTCGCCGCACGTCAACAAGGACGCGCGAGACCAATACGAGCTACGCACTCACAAGCGTCTCATGGATATCGTGGATCCAACCGAAAAGACAGTTGATGCACTGATGAAGCTGGATCTGGCTGCAGGTGTTGATGTGCAGATCAAGCTGAACTAGTCAGTTCGGATACACTGCTGTATGTCTAAAGGCCCGCTTATGCGGGCCTTTTTAGTTGGCTCTCTGTTTGAACGCTTTGAAGGTCGCAGTACACTAGCACCCTGACTTTCCCGCAAATGTACGATCTGCTTGAGGGTGGATCATGCTCCTGTACGCTGTGTGGCCTTGACACATGGCGTTACATCGTCGGGGCCGACACGGTGCCGAGTACAACTATGTCGTTGTCTTGGTGAGTAACAATAACCATATCGCCGGATCCAGTGGCTTCGCCGGTTAACGCACGGATATTGACCTGATGAGTGACAAGGATGCGAGTGCTGTCAGCGCGCTTGATCCACTCACCAACACGGCGCTTTAACCGTTGAGTCTGCGCCTCAGCGACACTGTAGTTCTGAAAGAACGAGTTCAGGGATGGCTCAACGGTATAGTCTCCATAGCCTAGTGATGATGCGGTATCCCGGCAACGGCACCAGGCGCTGGTCAGCACAGTTGCTTCGTTGATTCCATGGGTTCGCAATAGCGTGCCCAACGCAACGGCCTGACGCCGACCCTGCTCCGATAAATTTCTCTGTGTTGAGCAATCATCCAGCGCGATGTCCGGCGGATCACCAAAACCCGGTGCCAACGCATGCCGCATCAGGATCACAGCGCTGCCCGATTTCAGTGCGTTCAGGGTGGAGGCGTGCAGTTGTGTCGGGCTGTTCGCATAGGCGCCCGAGCTGAACAATGAAAAGGCGATTAGCGCCATTAAAATGCTGGTGTGCAGTTTCAGCGAATCTTTCATGGGATTGCGTTCGCGCGAGTGGTGGGTAATGATAATAACCGCACGGAGTAAAATCGTTGTAGCGAGTATCGGCAGATTCGGTTTGTTGACACGACCAACAACAACCCTTGCTGCTGTTCAATCCTCTTGAAAACTACTGAGAGCCATCGTGCATGTCGCCTGACCCAAGCCTATCGAGAACACTCATTTTTGACGGGCACAACGACGTGCTTTCAAAGCTGCGGGATGCCGGAGGTCTCTCTCGATGTGAGAGTTTTCTGAGTGAAACAGACTTTCACATTGACCTTGTCAAGGCAGCGAAAGGTGGGTTCGGTGGTGGTTTTTTCGCCATGTGGGTAGCGTCGCCTGACGACGGAGAGGACTACCAGTTACAGATGGTGCAGGAGCAATACGATATACCGCTACCGCCGACAGTCTCCCAAGGTGATGCCATGGAAGTTGTGCTTGAGCAGGCGGCTATCTTGCTGCGGCTTGAATCGTTAGGTGCAGTGAAAGTGTGTCGTTCAGTGACTGCACTGCGGGAGTGCTTCGGCAGTAGCCGGCTGGCGGCCATACTTCATCTGGAAGGTTGTGAGGCCATCGATGAAAATTTTCATGCACTGGAGGTTTTGTATGCAGCTGGCCTGCGTTCATTGGGGCCTGTCTGGAGCCGGTCTACCGTCTTCGGCGAAGGTGTGCCTTTCCGGTATCCATCAACGCCAGATATTGGTGCGGGATTGACCCCGCTGGGCAAAGAGCTGGTGCGTCGCTGCAACCAGATGGGCATCATGATTGATCTGTCGCACCTGAACGAGGCAGGCTTTCATGATGTAGCAGCCATCAGCACAGCACCATTGATCGCAACACACAGTAATGCTCATGCACTGTGCACGCATGCTCGCAATCTCACTGATGAGCAATTGGCGATAATTCGTGCAAGCGGCGGCATGGTCGGGCTGAACTTTGCGTCGGCGTTTCTGCGTCAAGACGGCCGTATGATTACGGATATTCCGGTCGAGCAAATGCTCAAGCATCTGGATCACCTGATAACGCATCAGGGTGAAGACGGTGTGGGTCTGGGATCAGACTTCGATGGTGCCATGGTGCCTGACGCCATTAACAGTAGTGCGGGGCTTCCGGTATTGATTGACGCCATGCAGCGCCACGATTACGGACAGGAACTGATAAACAAGCTTTGTCACGAAAACTGGTTCAATGTGCTGGAGCGTACCTGGCACTGAGAGCCCGTTCTGCCGAGTGCTGGTTCCATCATGAATGTTTGCAATCGGTATTTTTCAGGTATGGTTCCTCTACGGGCCGGTGTTCTGGTCCGAGTCCAACAGGCTCACATGCCTGAAGGGCTATCGAATTGAACGGGAGACTGGCTTTTTCGCCGGTCCATCACAACAGGGAGATACCATCAATGATCAAGACCTTTCATCTGGCTGCGCGGCGCCGAATTCTCAAGAAAACTCTGGGATCAGTCGCTATTGCCATTGCGTTGGGCTCCATTGCCGGCACGCCATCAGTGGCGCTGGCTGCCACACCAG
This sequence comes from uncultured Granulosicoccus sp., assembly GCA_938016235.1. GTDB lineage: Bacteria > Pseudomonadota > Gammaproteobacteria > Granulosicoccales > Granulosicoccaceae > Granulosicoccus. Next base: position 2,775 of record CALLPU010000328.1, read on the forward strand.
ACAACATGCTGGTCATTGCCAATCGCATTGACGATATCACCACACTGGATCCAGCCCAGTCGTTTGAATTTGCCGGTAGCGACGTTAGTCGCAACGTGTACGGCAAGCTGGTCAACTTTGACCCCATGAATCTGGAAGCCGGCTACGAGCCGGATCTGGCAGAGAGTTGGGAAGTATCGGAGGATGGCAAGTCGATTACTTTCACCATGCGTGAAGGGATCAATTTCCATTCGGGCAATCCGGTTACCGCTGAGGACGCGGAGTTTTCTCTGCGCCGTGTCATTCAACTCAACAAGACACCCTCATTCATTCTCACGCAATTCGGCTTTACCCCCGAAAACGTGGAAGAAACCATCGTTGCCGACGGTAACAAGCTCACCATCACCACAGACAAGAAATACGCAACCTCGTTTGTGTTGAACTGCCTCACAGCAACGGTAGGCAGTATTGTTGAAAAAGCGCTTGTCATGCAAAACGAGAAAGAC
>CALLPU010000329.1 GCA_938016235.1 uncultured Granulosicoccus sp.
CCCGGATACAGACTCACAGGACGACCACGCCGACAACGTTGACCCTCCAACTCCCGACAATGCCCCTCCTCTGGAAGAGCACCAGGACGATTCCGAGGATCCCGAGAAGGCTGCCAGCGACACTGAACCCACCATGGCTGAACAGCTGCTGCAGGCTGCCAGCGCGACACTACCGCAACATTTGATCGCCGACCTTGTGCGCGGTCAGAAGGCGGGCGATACAACCGGCAGAGATTCCACATCCAGCAGTGCCGGCACACAAGGTCGCCCTGCAGGTGTGCGTCGTCCTCGCGGTCGCGGTTCGCGACAGAGAATCAATCTGATTGAAACGCTTAAAGCCGCCGCACCCTGGCAAAAGCTGCGAGGCAGAACTCTCGGTAATGGGCAAAACGGGCGCCTTCAGGTTCGTCTTGATGACTTTCGTGTTACCCGATACAAGCAACCCACTCGAACAACCACCGTGTTTGTGGTTGATGCCTCAGGCTCGGCAGCATTGCATCGACTGGCTGAAGCCAAAGGCGCAGTCGAACTGCTACTGGCTGAATGTTACGTGCGACGCGACCGCGTAGCGATGATCAGCTTTCGCGGCAACAGCGCTGCACTGGAGTTACCTCCTACCCGCTCTCTGGTTCGTGCCAAACGACAGCTATCCGGCCTGCCAGGCGGCGGTGGAACACCCCTGGCTGCCGGACTGGATCTGGCCTGCGACGTGGTCCGTCAACTCAAGCAAGCCGGGGAGACGCCCGTGATTGTGCTGATGACGGATGGCAAAGCCAATGTCAACCGACGCGGCGAGGGATCGCGCGCCGATGCCATGGCGGACGCCGAGTCTGCAGCGCGCCAACTGGCCATGTTGGGTGTACGGACGCTGTTTGTGGATACGTCACCCAGGGCACGTGTGCAGGCCGCACAGCTGGCTGAGAAAATGCACGCACGGTATCTGCCTTTACCCCCGGGTGGCAGCGTTGCAATACCCGGGATGCTGCAACCATGACTGCGGCACCGCTGGCCTCTTTGTCCGGATCGCCACCGCCAGACAGCAGTACGGTGGATACCGTTAGCCGGCAAGTCACAACAGGCGACATCGACTGGTACGTTGAGCAATCCGGCAACGGGCCCGTGTGCCTGCTGCTGCACGGAACCGGCGCATCCAGCCAATCCTGGACGCCACTACGCCCGTTTCTATCCCAACAGTTCACACTGATCAGCGTGGATCTACCCGGCCATGCCAGAACCAGAACATCGCCCGGCGCCGATCTTTCTTTGCCGGGTATTGCAAAAGCCCTGTCCGCCCTGCTTCATGAGGAACAGATTGTCCCGCACATGATCGTGGGCCACTCTGCCGGTGCAGCTATCATGGTTGAACTGTGTTTGAGCCATGCTGTCAGCCCGCAGCGGCTGGTCAGTATCAATGGCGCCATTCTTCCCTTGAGCGGTGTGGCTGGCTGGGTATTTTCTCCACTGGCCAAACTCTCTGCATCAGCCGGTTGGCTACCCCGCCTGTTTGCCCACCGAGCCAGTGATCCACGCCAGGTCCGTCGCCTGCTGGAGAGCACGGGGTCCAGGATTGATTCAGACTGCATGGAAATGTATCAATCACTGTTCAGTGACCCTCAACACGTGGCCGGGGTGCTGCGCATGATGTCTCAGTGGAAGCTTGAGGCGCTGTTACCCAGATTGCCGCAACTGACCCCGTCAATGCAGTTGATAGCCGCCACGGGAGACCGTACGATTCCACTTCGAGATGCCTACCGACTGAAGGCTCTGCTACAGCACGCCACGCTGGATATTGTCGACAACAAGGGGCATCTCGTGCATGAAGAAGCCCCGGAGCACATCGCCTCATTAATACAGGAAGCACACTGAGAATGAGCCAGCACACGCGCAAGGAAGATCTGTCGGCTTGCCGGCAACTGATAAAGCATGGCTCCCACTCGTTCTTCATGGCATCGCTGCTGCTGCCACCCAAAACCTCGGTACCGGCCACCGCTCTGTATGCATTTTGCAGAATCGCTGATGATCTGATCGATGCGGATCATGCCGGAGATGCAGCCATCCGCGAATTGTCAGAAAGGCTGGATGCCATATACGCAGGCACACCGGGACCACAGCCAGAAGATCGAGCACTGGCCGAAGTGGTATCCAGCTTTTCCATCCCCAGAGCCATGCCGGATGCGCTGATTGAAGGGCTTGCCTGGGATGCCAGCGGTCGGCGCTACGAAACCCTGTCGGAGCTCTACGACTACGCAGCTCGTGTGGCGGGTTGTGTCGGCGCGATGATGACGCTGATCATGGGCACCACCGACAGACGTGCCGTCGCCAGAGCCTGTGATCTGGGCGTTGCCATGCAGCTGACCAACATATCGCGAGACATTGGCGAAGATGCGCGGATGGGAAGACTCTACCTGCCGCGACGCTGGTTTGCTCAGGCAGGGCTTGATGCAGATGCCTGGCTGGCAGATCCCGTGCAACACCCGGCGGTTACCGCCATGTGCAAACGTCTGCTCAGTTATGCCGATGTACTCTACAAGCGGGCAGATTCCGGCATAGCCTTGTTACCCTTGAGTTGCCGAGCCGGTATTCGTGCTGCGCGCGTGATCTATTCGGACATCGGGCGGGAAATTGCCAGTCAGGGCTTTGAAACCATCGACAAACGCGCCATCGTTCCCCGCACCCGCAAATCCATGCTGTTGCTCAAAGCGCTGGTAACCATTCCATTGGGTCGCCCAGCCCATTCACGGGATCAACTGGAATGGCCTCCTCTGATTGAAACCCAGTACCTGCTGGAAGATATTGAATCAGTACCCGCCATTCCTCGAACGGAATGGCTGCTTACGCTGTTTCAGAATCTGGAAGAGCGCGACAGGAACAGGCAGTAGTGCCAAAGCGTGCCACGCAAACAGGCGATTTCAGGCGACGTTCTTCAACTCTGAATCATCACAGGTTTCCAGATCAAACGAAAACGTGGTGCCTTTGCCAACTCGGCTCCGCACCGAAATTTCACTGCCGTGCAAGCTGATGATTTCTGATGCGATACTCAGGCCCAGGCCCATGCCCGGTTCCACGTCTCGTCGTACCGTTGGTGTTACCTGGTAGAGCCGATCGAATATTTTGTTCAAATCCCTTGAATGGATACCACAACCGGTGTCTTTCACACTGATACGCAGTGATTTTCCGTCTTCAGACAATTGACAACTGGCAGAGACTGACCCGCCAGAACCTGTGAACTTGACGGCGTTTCCAATCAGGTTGCTCAACACTTGGATGATCCGATTCGACTCAATCAGTACGTGAGGCAGGTCTGGCTGATCGATGATATTGAGATCAATGCCCTTGGCAACGGCTGCAGGTGTTGCCGCCACCACACAGTGATCCAGCACGTCGTAAATACTGTTGGGAGACACCTTGACGGTCATCTTGCCGGTTTCAAACCGGGACAGTTCAAGCAGGTCGTTAAACTGTGTTGAAATCTGTTTACAGCTTTCCAGTGCATAGTTGAGGATGGTTTTCTGTTCGTCCTCGATATCACCAGCCAGTCCGTCGTGCACTATCGATACAAACTCCTGTATAGCCGTCAGTGGCGTCTTCACTTCATGAGACACCGTATGGTAGAAGCGTTGAATCTCACTATTTCGCTTGATTAGAAGTTCATTGGTTTTTTCCAGCTCCTTGATACGCTCCGTCAGCGACTGTCTCAATGCACCTTTCTGAACCGCATTACTCACCGCTCGGCACAGGGATTCCCGATTGACGTTGCGCTTGCTCAGGAAATCTGTAGCCCCAGAGCGAACAGCATCGGCAGCAGCGTCTTCGCCGCCCTCGGCTGTGAACACAATGGTGGACGGCATGGCATCACCTAACAGTTCGCGAATTTTCAGGATGGCTTCAGTGCCCGAATAGTCTGGCAACCTGTAGTCTGTCAGGATACAGTCAAAGTGGTCCATGCTGCAGATAGACAGCGCTTCCTGCATTGATGATGCAGAAATTACCGTGTGATCGTAAACCTCATCGGCCCGCAGATATCGCTTGCACAGAAACACGTAAGACAAGTCGTCTTCGATCAGCAGTATGCGTGTTTTGGGACGTTGAAGACACGCCTTGGAAAGCACGCCTTGGTTCGTCCACGTTTTGTCGTCCATACCGCCGTTAGTGGCTGGCGGCGACAAAAATTGAAACGCGTGTGTAAGCTGTTACGTCGTTGCCGCGGCTAACAGTATCCGCCGTCCATAGTGCCCTGAGACACGTGTCGGATCCAGATCAAACCGCGGTGGATTCGCTCCGCTCACTGCGCCGTACGTACTTTGCAGCGCTGGCAGCGACATCGGCCAGTGGCGCAGGTGCCAGCCCGAGATCTTTCAGTATGGTGTTGGCTCCCCGATACAACAACATCTCTGCCACCTTGACACCGAGCTCCACTGCCTCGTTGACATGACCTGTGGCGTCGGCGGTAATAACCTGTTTACCGTCGGGTGTTGCAACCAGACCGCGTAACCAGATCTGATTACCCTGCAATTCCGAGTAGGCACCAATCGGTACTTGACAGCCCCCA
>CALLPU010000330.1 GCA_938016235.1 uncultured Granulosicoccus sp.
AGCTGGGCGTCTCGTTACAGGAAATTCTGGCCGGCAGGCTCGGGCAAGGCGTTTAGCTGCTACTCAAGTTTCACGCGGTGGCAGACCGGTATGCTGAGACAGAATCTGACCCTTGCGCACCTTGCCTTTGACAGGAGCGCCGCCTGCACCGCGGCCGCGTTGCCGTTGATTGGGTGTGCTGTTCTTGCGGCGAGCGCTTTGATAGCCTTGCCCGTCCTTCGGCTGGTAGGTTGGAATCAGATGTTGCTTACCGTTGCCGATCAGGTCGGCTCTTCCCATCGACTTGAGTGCTTCACGCAGCATTGGCCAGTTCTTCGGGTCGTGATAGCGTAGGAATGCCTTGTGTAGTTTCCGCTGCGTGCCCGTCTTGGCAATTGATACGTCACCGCCATCGCGGCGCACTCGCTTTAACGGGTTCTTGCCGGTGTAGTACATGGCCGTGGCGGTGGCCATCGGTGAGGGATAGAAGTTCTGAACCTGGTCGGCGCGAAAGCCATAACGCTTCAACCACAGCGCCAGGTTCATCATGTCGGTATCAGTGGTGCCCGGATGGGCTGCAATGAAGTACGGTATCAGGAACTGCTGCTTGCCAGCCTTCTTGGTGAATTTCTCGAACATTGCCTTGAATTCATCATACGCACCAATGCCAGGCTTCATCATCTTGTCCAGCGGACCGCGCTCGGTGTGTTCGGGCGCGATCTTCAGATACCCGCCTACGTGATGTGTGACCAGTTCTTCCACATACTCTGGAGACTTGATGGCAAGGTCGTATCGAAGGCCCGACGCGATCAATACCTTCTTGATACCGGGCAGCTCGCGCGCACGCTTGTAGAGCTGAATCAGTGACGAGTGATCCGTGTCCAGGTTAGAGCAGACATCCGGATATACACACGATGGCAGTCGGCAGTTGGCCTCTATCTCGCGGGACTTGCAGGCTATGCGATACATGTTGGCGGTAGGGCCGCCCAGGTCAGAAATGACGCCAGTGAAACCGGGTACATCATCGCGAATGGTTTCGATTTCCTTGATGATCGACTCTTCGGATCGATTCTGAATCACACGGCCTTCATGTTCGGTGATGGAGCAGAACGTGCAGCCACCAAAACAACCGCGCATGATATTCACTGAAAAGCGGATCATTTCATAGGCAGGAATACGCGCCTTGCCATAACTGGGGTGTGGTACACGCGCATACGGGTGGTCGAATACGTAATCCATCTCTTCGGTCGTGAGCGGAATAGGCGGTGGGTTAAGCCACAATTTCTGTCCACCCTGGTTTTGTACCAGCGCACGCGCATTGCCCGGGTTTGTTTCCAGATGCAGCACGCGGTTCGCATGGGCATAGAGCACCTTGTCGTTGCGTACCATGTCGAACGATGGCAATCGCAAGACGGTTTTGTCGCGCTTCTGCTGGCGGATCGCCTGACGTTCTTCACGGCTCATGAACGTCACCACTTGCGTGTCGGGCACAGCCGTTTCAACCGTGCCAGCACTGGCGTTACCGGTTGCGCAATCGCTGTCGGTATCTTCGGGTACGACGTAGGGGTTCACTGGCTCTTCAATTCGGCCAGGCTTGTCGACTTTACTTGAATCGATAACGATCCAGTCTTCTGGCAACTCATCCACCATCAATGCGGTGCCGCGCACATCGTAAATCGAATCAATGGCCTGGCCTGCAGCAAGCCTGTGTGCGATTTCGATGATGGCGCGTTCGCCGTTGCCGTAAACCAGCAGGTCGGCCTTGGCGTCTGCCAGGATTGAACGTCGGACCTTGTCCTGCCAGTAATCGTAATGCGCGATACGACGCAGCGACGCCTCGATGCCACCGATGATGACAGGTACTTCCCTGAACGCCTCTCGACAACGCTGCGCATACACGATAGAGCTGCGGTCGGGGCGTTTACCGCCCACATCATCAGGTGAGTAGGCATCGTCTGAGCGAATCTTCCGATCAGCCGTGTAGCGGTTGATCATCGAATCCATGTTGCCCGCGGTGATGCCGAAAAACAGGTTGGGCGCACCCAGCGCCTCGAACGCTGTTGTATCCTGCCACTCAGGTTGCGCGATAATCCCGACGCGAAATCCCTGGGCCTCCAGCAGCCTGCCAACGATGGCCATGCCGAAGCTGGGATGGTCTACGTAGGCATCACCGGTGACGATGATGATGTCGCAGCTATCCCAGCCCAGTTCGTCCATTTCTGCGCGAGACATGGGCAGAAAGGGCGCGCGCCCGTAGCATTCCGCCCAATAGGGAGGATAATCAAAAAGCGCGCGCGATGGCGCTGTGGCTGGACGTGCAGACATGGAACTGATCCCGGGGTAATCGCGTATGGTACCTTTTTACGGAGAATGCCCGCTTGAATTCGAAGCGTTTGTTCAGCATCACCCTGCCGATCGCCGTGATTATAGCGGCTGTGCTGGGTTCAAAATGGATCCAGGCCAGCAAACCGGACACCGAATCACGCTCCGAAGCCCAGCCGCTAAGGGTCGTTGAAGCCACTCGCCTGCAATCCACGTCGTACCCGGTGGTGTTACGTAGCCAGGGCACCGTTCAGCCCACTGTCACCAACGCGCTGGTTCCGGAGGTCGGCGGCAGTATCGTCTCGCTAGCGCCGTCCTTTGTGGTTGGCGGTCGTTTCAAGGCCGGTGACGTGCTGGTGGAACTGGATCGTCGTGACTACGATATTGCGCTGACCCAAGCGGAAGCCAACCTTGCGCAGGCCGATGCCAGGCTGCAGGAACAGTTGGCTCTGGCCGAACGCGCCGTGGATGAGTGGCGTCTGCTGGGGCGCTCAGGCACTCCGTCTGCGTTAACGCTGCGAGAACCCCAGCTGGCGGCTGCCAAGGCTGACAAGGACGCCGCAGAGGCTCAGGTCAGCCGCGCCAGACTGGATCTGGAGAGAACGCGCCTGATGGCACCTTACGATGGCATCGTGGGGGCCAAATCGGTGGATGTTGGGCAATTTGTGGCACGCGGTACCTCGTTAGGCAACATTCACGCACTGGCGACGGCCGATGTCACGCTGCCGATCAGCGGTTCGCAGTTGGCCTTTCTGGACCTGCAGAGCCAGCCTGCCGTGGAACTTCAAGTGCAGCGAGGTGCAGCGTTACACCGTTGGCCTGCCAGGCTGGTGCGCGTGGAAGGCCTGGACAGCGCCTCACAGCAGCTCAATGTGGTGGCGCAGGTGACGAACCCCTATGCCACCGGGCTTGCGGCAACGGCGGACATACCGCTGAGATTCGGTCAGTTTGTACAGGCGCGGATAACCGGCAAGATTCTGAACGAGGTGTTCGTCATACCGCGAGGCGTATTGAGAGAAGGGCGGGAGGTATTGTTGGTGGATGATCAGGGGCGGATCGAACGGCGTCCCGTCACCGTTGCCTGGACTGATGATACACAGGCCGCGATCAGCGACGGGCTTGAAAGCGAGCAGGTGCTGGTCACCACGCCAATGAGTACGGTGGCCAATGGCACGCCGGTACGCGCGGTGGTAGACGGGGTGTCGGAGGACTGATGCACGCGCTCATCGCCTGGTTTACCCGCAACTCTGTCGCAGCCAACCTGCTGATGGTGTTCATTATCGTCTGGGGGCTTTCAGCGCTGGTCAGCCGCATTCCGCTGGAGGTATTTCCAAGCTTTCAGCTGGACACCGTCAACGTGTCGGTGCCGTTTCGGGGCGCAACACCGGCTGAGGTTGAGTCGGGCATAACCATCAAGGTAGAAGAGGCCATTCAGGACATCAACGGGATCAAGTCGATGGTGTCTGTTGCCAATGAAGGCGTGGGACAGGTCATCGTACAGGTTGCCAATGGCTATGATGTGCTGCAGGTGCTCGATGACATCAAGCAGCGCGTTGATGGCATCAGCACCTTTTCTGCAGAAGTGGGCACACCCAGCGTCACCGTACCATCCACGTCGCGAGAAGTGATCAGTGTGGTGGTAGCTGGAGCCTTGCCAGAGAAAGAACTGAGGCAGATCGCTACACGCGTGCGCGATGACATTGAGGCGTTGCCCAATGTGTCCTCGGTGTCGCTATCTGGTGCTCGTTCCTACGAGATGGGTATCGAGATATCGCAAGCAGCGCTGGAGCGCTACGATCTGACATTGAGCAACGTGGCTCAAGCGATCGAGGCCAGTTCACTGGATCTGGCTGCCGGAGCCGTCACCACGAGTAGCGGTGAGGTGCTTCTGCGCACTCGTGGACAGGCTTATTCGGCAGAAGACTTTGCGGCTATCCCCATACGCTCGGCTCGTGACGGTAGCCAAGTGAACCTGGCAGACATTGCAACCATCGCTGACGGGTTTGAAGAGGCGCAACTGGTGCAGCGGTTCAATGGTCAGAACAGCATTGAAATCGATGTGTATCGCACGGGGATGCAAAGCGCCATCACGGTAGCTGATGAAGTAAAAGCGTATCTGAAAGAGGCTGAATCCACCTTGCCGTATGGCGTCACACTGGGTTACTGGCGTGACTGGTCTCGTGCGGTGCGGGCTCGCATCGACACGCTGAGTAGCAGTGCACTGCAAGGCGGCATACTGGTGATGTTGTTGCTCACCCTGTTCCTGCGCTTCTGGGTAGCAGCCTGGGTATTCGTCGGTGTGCCGGTCTCCATATTGGGCGGCATCGCAATGATGCCGTTGCTGGGTGTCTCGCTCAATCTGTTGAGCCTGTTTGCATTTATTCTGGTGCTGGGCATTGTCGTAGACGATGCCATCGTGACCGGTGAGAACATCTTCACCCATATGCAACGCAAGTCTGACCCCGTGCAGGCAGCGATTGATGGCGCTCAGGAAGTGGCCGTGCCGGTTACCTTTGGCGTGCTGACAACCGTTGCAGCGTTCAGCCCCTTGCTCATGGTGGAAGGCGCACGCGGTGCGATTTTTGCGCAGATTCCGTTGGTGGTGATTCCGGTGTTGCTGTTCTCCATCATTGAGTCCAAGTTCGTGCTACCTGCTCACATGAGCCACCTGAATTTCCATGCGCGTGGCGAACCGAATTACTTTGCGCGCATGCAGCACCGCATTGCCGATGGTTTTGAACGCTTTGTGCAAACGCGTTATCAACCTGTGCTGGCGCTGGCGCTGCGTCATCGATACCTGGTGCTCTCGCTGTTTGTGGGTGGGGCGATTATTGTGTTCAGCCTGGTGTCGGCCGGGCATGTGCGGTTCATCTTCTTTCCGCGAGTGCAAAGCGAGACAGCACGCGCAACGCTTGAAATGCCCGCAGGAACTCCATTCGATATCACGCAAGGGCATATCGACGACATGGCCGATGCCGTCAGGCAACTGCAGGCAAAGTACATTGATCCTGTCACTCAGGAAAGCGTCATTGAATCCATCCTGACTACCGCAGGCAGTGCAGGTGGTGGGCAGAAAGCCAGTCACATGGGGCGTGTGATGTTCGAAATAACACCGCCTGAAGAGCGCACTCTGTCGCTCAGCAGTCAGGAACTGGTGACCGAGTGGCGGCAAGCGGTGGGCCAGATTCCCGGGGCCACCGACATCAGCTATCGGGCGGAAATTGGCCGTGGTGGCAGTCCGATTGATGTTGAAATTTCAGGGTTTGATTTTGATGACATGACGCAGGTAGCGGAGCGGTTGAAAGAGCAGCTACGTGCATACCCGGGCATCAGCGATATCAGTGACAGCTTTGAAGGCGGGAAGGAGGAAATACAACTGGGACTTAAACCCGAAGCGCGACAGCTGGGTATCAGCCTGGCGGATATCGCCAATCAGGTACGTATCGCGTATCTTGGCACGGAAGTGCAGAGCATTCAACGGCAGCGAGACGAAGTCAAAGTCATTGTGCGCTACCCGAAAGCCGAACGGGCCTCGTTAGCGCAGCTTGAACAACTGAGTATTCGCACGGTTACCGGCAGCAGCGTACCGCTGGCTAGCGTGGCAACACTGTCCACCGGGCGTGGCTATGCGCAGATTCGGCGTGTGGATCGACGTCGCACGGTGAATGTGGTTGCCGATGTGGATAAACAGAGCGCGAATGTTGAAGGCATAAAAGAAGAACTTCTCGCATTGGGCAACACGCTGGAACAGGAATATCCCGACATACGCATCAGTCTGGAAGGGGAGGCCCGCGAACAACGTGAGTCGTTTGCCAGCTTGTTTACCGGCTTGGTATTCGTGTTGCTGATTATCTACACCTTGCTGGCTATTCCCTTTCGCAGTTATGTCCAACCGTTACTGGTGATGGTGGTGATTCCATTTGGCGTGGTCGGCGGCGTGCTGGGTCATATGATCATGGGTATGTCGCTTAGCATCATGAGTTACATGGGC
>CALLPU010000331.1 GCA_938016235.1 uncultured Granulosicoccus sp.
ACAGGTTACGGTTGGCGCACCGTTGGCGAAAACATCGCGGCGGGCCAGACAAGCGTACAACAAGCCATAGATGGCTGGTTCGCCAGCCCAGGGCACTGCAGTAACCTGATGAACCCCGCGTTTACCGAAGTAGCTGTCAGCTGCGTTGAAGATCCAGGGGCAGACTACACGTTCTACTGGACAAACGTCCTGGCAGCACCACAGTAATACAAGTACTGGCCCTGTTCTTTTCTGACCCAGTCCATACGCAACTCAGCGCATTTCTGACGCTAGCAAGCTCTTACCGGACCCTGAGCCTAGCAATGTGCAACAAGTGACTACGCTGCGATCGAAGGATAAATGTCATGCTGTCACGCCACCGGCTCTTCGCCTCTCCATCACCAGCCACACCACAACCAACAGCAACAGGGGCATCACCAACATCGACGAAGCTACCCAGCCCACACCGACGTAGAGCACGCCAGACATCACCGACGCACTGACAGAGGCGACGGCGATCAACGTATCGTTAAAACCCTGCACTGCCGGTTTATCAGCAGCTATTGTGGATGCCTGAAGAAGATGGGTACCGCCTATGAATCCAAAGTTCCAACCCACACCCAGCAGAATCAGGGACAGGTAAAAATGATGCCCTCCGGTTCCAGACACCACGATAGCACCTGCGCCAATCAACAACAACAATCCGCAAACCATCACGCGATGTACGCCTAGCCGACGAATGATTGCACCGGTAAACAAGCCCGGGGCAAACATCGCGACCACATGCCAGCGGATGACATCCGAGGCAACGCTCTGATCAAATCCATGTTCAATCATGGCGTGTGGGGTTGGCACCATCAGCAACACCATCACCCCTTGCGCAGCAGCCGCAACACCCATGGCCATTCTTAGCGCTGGCTGCGTTTTCAACAAACTGAACACAGACACTCGGCGACCCGACGCCTGACGATCATTCGCGCTCACCTCAGGCAACATCATCAGCAGGATAGGCAGTGCACCTGCAATACCCAAAACCGCAATGGCACCGTAAGCTCCCGCAAAAGAGACAGGTGCAAACACATCTTTGGTAACGTCAAACAGACTCGGCCCCAACAAGGCTGCCACGATGCCCGATGCGAGGGTGAAGGAGATAGCCGTGGGACGACTGGATTCAGGCACGACTTCGGCCGCCACAAAACGCAGAAAATTTACCCCTATCAAAGCAGCGCCCATGAGCAGATGCGCAATGCACAGACCGACAAAACTTGACATATAAAGCGATAACACGGCCATTGACGCGCCGAGTGTTGTCATGAAAGCCACCACAAGAAAGCCGATGCGCCTGCCCACCCGCCCCATGAACAAAGACAGCGGGGATGCAATGAGTATCCCGGCAAGCATCTGTATGGATACCGGTACTGTTATCAGCGCATCAGCCGGTGCCAGCGCTGCTCCTGCAAGACTACCCAGGATAATGAGCATGGGCATCGGTGCTCCGAGAATCACATTGGTAAGCAGGATCAGGATGAAATTGCGATTGAACATGAATCAGGGTGTGGGCGTTGAGGACAGCGACTATAAGACTACACACAGTGGTGTCTTTATTGACATATAATGATCAAATATGGACAAATATCCCCGGCCGATCGATGTGTTGCTGTTCCCTGGCGTGAACCTGCTGGATATCGCGGGGCCCGTGCAGGCATTCAAAGAGGCAACGTTGCACGGAAAACCTGCCTATCACCTTAGATTTGTTACGCTGCCAGCGGCTATGCAGAGCTCGAATGACGCGACTACCGAAAAATACAGCAAAGCGCTCATCACGACAGGCAACACTGACTACGACATTCAAACATCCTGCGGCATGAGGGTGCGCGCAGATCATTGTGCTACTGCCAGCTCTGTAAACACGGATCTTTTGGTACCAGGCGGTGAAGGCGTGGATGCACTGATAGGCAATCACCACCTACGCAAACTCATCGCAGAAAAATGTGCTGCAAAAGGCAACGCCCGCTTAATCTCCATTTGCTCAGGCGCATTGCTGCTGGCGGATGCGCAGATACTCAACAACAGACGCGCAACAACACACTGGGCACGGGAAGCTCAGGTACACAAACAATTCCCGGATGTGCTGTGGAACATGAATCAGATCATCGTGCACGATGAACAGATCCATACCTCTGCCGGAGTCACCACGGGTATTGACCTGGCATTGTCCATCATCAAACAGGATTGTGGCTCCAGCGTGGCACTGGCGGTGGCCCGCGAGCTGGTCGTGTCGCTAAAGCGATCGGGTGGGCAGAACCAGTTTGCCCAGGTTATCGAGTGGCAGTTCTCAGCCGAAGACAGTATCGCAGAGCTGGTAAGCGCTATCATCGAACAACCTGCACACCATTGGACACTGGATCTGATGGCCAGTCGGGTCTCCACCACGACACGCACGCTCAGCCGAAAATTCAGTCATCACTTCAATACCTCCCCCATGAAGTTTGTTGAGCAGATACGCATCAGGGTGGCTGGCGATATGCTCAGTACCGGAATGCCGGTACAAAAAGTGGCTGAACGTTCAGGCTTCCGCGACGTGCAAGCGCTACGACGCGCGTGCAAACGTCAGCTAAACACAACGCTGGGGGACTATATTCGAAAGTTCTCTGATGTCGAACACGATCACCTTCCCCACTGACACATCATGCTGGTTTTCCTGACCGCCGTTTTCTTACTACTCATAACGCCTGGGCCCGGTGTTCTGTCTACCGCTGGCGTCGGCTCAGCCTTCGGAGCCCGCGCCGGGTATCGTTACGTGTTCGGCTTGTGCGTGGGTACTAACCTCGTTGCACTGGCTGTTGTGACCGGGCTTGCGGCACTGGTGCTGGCACAGCCAGGGCTACGCACGGTTCTGATGTACGCCTCGGTTCTATACATACTCTACCTTGCAGCCCGAATCGCTCTGGCCGGATCCACCATCGCCTTCATTCAATCAGCACGCGCCCCGGGTATCAGGGATGCATTGTTGTTGCAGGCTATCAATCCCAAGGCGTATGTTGTCAATACAGCGCTGTTTACCGGTTTCGAATTCGGTATGCCATTGTGGCAGGAGACTGTCTGGAAGTTCCTGCTTATCAACCTGATCTGGATACCGATACACCTGCTGTGGCTGGCCGCCGGTATCGCGCTACAGCGTCTGGCCCTGCCCAGCCATTGGCAACGACTGATCAACGTCCTCATGGCATTGTCTCTGCTGGTGGTTGTGTACCTTGCGATTGCCATGAGCTGAATGCTCTTCCGCCCACCCAATACTGCAAACATGACACAAGCTTCAAACACGAGCGACAAAGGCTGGGATACCCATACGATTGAGGAGCGCTATGACAATCCCTGGATAAACGTCTCGCACCGCCGCGTAACTGCACCCACCGGTTCTCCGGGCATCTACGGCATGGTGCATTTCAAGAACATCGCTATCGGCATGGTGCCCATTGATGCTCAAGGCAATACGTGGCTGGTTGGCCAGTCACGCTACCCGCTACAACAGTATTCCTGGGAGATTCCCGAAGGCGGTGCACCACTGGGGGAGTCAGCGTTGGCTGCGGCACAGCGTGAACTGCGAGAAGAGACGGGCATCATCGCCCGACGCTGGACCAGCCTGCTGATGCTGCATACATCCAATTCAGTGACCGATGAAGAGGCCAGATCATTTGTTGCTCAAGACCTGACGTTCACGGATGTGGAACCGGATAGCACAGAATTACTGCAGATCAGAAGGGTACCGATACAGGATGCCATCAACATGGCGATGGACGGCCGCATCACAGACGGGTTTGCCATGGCATCGTTGTTGAAAGTGGGCTTGATGATGGAGCGCGGTGAGCTGAGCCTGTGAACACACGCTTTGGTCACTGGGCTGGGCAAGTCTGGAGCGGCAGAGCTTTGTTGTTACGTCACTC